>QIHU01000522.1 GCA_003231035.1 Acidobacteriota bacterium | reverse complement strand
ACGGCACCTTGACCGACACCAACGGCAAGCAAGTCGACTTCCGTCACATCATCCTGCTGATGACCTCCAACGTCGGCGCCCGCGAGATGGAACACCGCCCCCCCGGCTTCGGCAAACCCAGCGGCGAGGTCGAAGCCAGAGCCGCGGACAGCAACCGCGCCGTCGAACGGCTGTTCACCCCCGAATTCCGCAACCGCTTAGACGCCCGACTGCGCTTCAACCCCCTGTCACCCACCGTGATGGCCAAGATCGTCGACAAGATGCTGAAGGAACTCTCCGTCCTGCTCCTAGACAAGACCCCGCCAAAGCCCTCCTAGCCCAACAAGGCCACGACCCCGCCTTCGGCGCCCGCCCCCTGGCCCGGGTGATCGACGAGCAGCTCAAGAAACCGCTGACCGATGCGATTCTCTTCGGCGAGTTGCACAAGGGAGGAAAGGCGATGGTGGAAGTCGATGAGGAGGGTGGGAAGTTCAGGCTGGAGTTTGAGAGCTAACCGAGCCCATGGTCGATACCCTTGTCGAGAACGACTTTCAGAGAGCGCTGCCCCCATCTAGACGCTGGAGGAGTTCTTCTAGCAACTGCTTGCCAATCCGGCGACAGCGATGGAGGCCATGCAGTGCGTCTTGCGCTTCTTTCCTTGAGAGTCTTCTCTGACGAAATTCTCTGAGAATTAGACCCGCAGCTCCGGCAATAGGAACACCAACCTGTTGAGCGATACGTCGCCCGAGGCGCTCTTCAATCAGCAGCGGAAGGCCACGTTCGAGAGCAAGACCTATGGCTGCCCGCTCTCCCGTATCGAGCCTTTCAGCCGCGGGATCTTCCCATTCGAGCCGAGGCGCAACGACTTCGACTCGATCGGCGATTCCATGGGCAGCAAGATAGTCGCTCTCCAAAGAACCTGCCTGCAATTCATCCAGCACGGCAGGCGGAATCACCACCTGTACACCCAGTCGCCGCAAGATCTGAAAGCCGTTCGGTAGCTTCTCGAAGGAGATCAGGGGGCCTGTATCGCTAACAACCTTAGAACCCGACATCGAGTTCTGTGGCTATCGTCTCGGCGTCGTCCGACAGGAGCGGAAAGCCAAAGTGTGCCATCTTCTCCTCGAAGACACGGCGCGAATCTCCGGTGAGGGAACGCGCCTCCTTGCCGGAAACCTCCCCTTGGCTATACAGGGTGCCGGCGAGCGCGTAGACCACGAACTCTGGGTCTCGGAGAGCTTCCGGTACGGCATCTATCGCAGGCAGCTCGATGGTCAGCGTCGTGCCAGTAGGCCGTTTGGAAATGACGTCGGACATGCTCGTAGTCTAGATCATCTTCGCGTGCCGTCAAGGTAAGCGATCTCGGTTCAAGCCGGCGACGACCCGCTGTGGCGTTCCAACCACCCCATCTTCACTCATCCCCCAACGGAAACAGCGCCTCCAGCAGATCCCCATTGCGGGCGCGCCAGCCGGCCCAGCCGTGGCTGTCGAGCACCTCGCCGCCGGCCACCTCGAAGCCTTGCTCTTGTAGGGCCTCGCGGAGGCGGCGGCTGTCCGCGGCGAGGCCGAGCCCGGCGGCACGCCGCGCGCCGCCGGGCTCACCCTATTCGGTGACCTCCTAAGCTAGACGCACTGACAGAACTTGATAGTGGTGCCGTCCGGCTTGTCGACGGTAACCATCGAGCACTGTTGCGTTCCGGGGCAGCCCGGTGCGCAAATCGGTGTGCTCCCACCCGCTGCCCGGAAGGCGGCCTCGCGGGGGTCGAAGTCCCGCTCGTTCAGCTCCTTGTCCACTGGGTTAATCTGAACGCTCAAGGTGTTCCTCAACCAGATCTGGCAGATACCCCCATCGAACTTACCGTCACCGTCACAGTCGCAGAAGGTCTTGGTTTCGCCGTGATGGTTGGGGGGGCCGGTCACCACCTTGCAACCCGCGGGACAGACGAGCGTGTATCCGCCAGCCGCCTCCGCAGTAGGCCGCACGACCTGTGCCCCGCTCGCGTTGGGCACAGCGGGCCCAATTCCAATGGCCGACTTTTCAGCCTGACAGATTGACTGCGCCGAGGAGACGGCAGCAACGAGCAACATCAGGGACAGCGCGATCAGGACAACTCTTGTTCTCTTCATCGAATCTCCTTCCGTATCGGAGTGTCTTGTACATGGACCGCGACGGGCGATCCACCGTTTGCTATGAAACCCGCACGCGGGGCGATGCCAAAGGGCATTCACTGACATACGGAGTCGCAAGCCACTCCAATTGCCCCCACAAGCCACATATCTTGACCGCCACAGGCGGCTGGGACTCTCCGAGAGCTTCAAGAGCGTGTAGTTCTTCTGACCAGCCGCCGCTGCCTACTGCACGCAAGCAGCCAGAATCTGTTCATCCGTCAGCCCGGATCGGGCCATGGCGGCGACTTGTTCGATCGTACAGGTGGCCTCATCCACCGGGTTGCCCCCAGGCACCTCGGAATCGGCGGCGCTGGAACTCTCCGCTTTTCTTTCCGGCGGTCGGTATCCCTTCCTGGCCAGCTTCTCGCTGGCCTGCTCGACATAGCTCGGGTTGGAGCTGCGCTCGCATCCGACACGCTCGTCGCCGCCTTCGAGGTAGAACCGCGCCCGAATGCTGGCGTTGGCGACCTCGTATTGCTGCCCTGTCTCCGATTCCTGGTCGAGAATCTTGAAGTGGGAGAAGCCGGCGGCGGTGCACAGGGAGGCGGTCTTAGTGTAGACCAGCTTCATCGCCTTACCGCGCAAACCTAGCCCTTTGACTCGATGGCTGACGACAAAAACGTCGTCATCGAGCTGAGTAAAAGTGATCACCGCCATCGCACTCCCTGGAACGAGTAGCAGTACGAGAAGACAAACTGGCAGAACTTTCACGTCACTTTTCCCTTCTGCGCGAGCACGGCTCGGCAAAGTCCACCAGCTTCCAAGATCTCAGAATCCAGTAGTTTACTACCTGACCACCACTTCGCCGGCTCAGCCACTTCGCGGAGCCAACTATTTGACTGCCACTCAGCTCCGCGACGACCCGCTGTGGCGTTCCAACCACCCCAACGTCACTCCTCACCCAACGGAAACAGCGCCTCCAGCAGATCCCCATTGCGGGCGCGCCAGCCGGCCCAGCCGTGGCTGTCTAGGACTTCGCCGCCGGCCAGGTTGTACCCTTGGTTCTTGAGCGCATCGGCCAGCCGACGGCTAGCTTTCGAGATATCGAGGCCGGTGTCCACGTCGCGGGATTCGTAGCGATTCCAGTCGAGATAGAAGGTGACCGGGGGCCGAGGTTGGTGACCGATCAGCTCCAGCAGGCGGTCGTCGGAGCCCAAGCCGAGCCGCACGCTGAGCAGTGCAACCCTGCCGAAGACTCGCGGGTGTTTGAGCGCCGTGTAGGCGCTGGTCACGGCGAAGCCGCTGTTGCCGACCAGGGCCCGCGACGACGCTCCCGGGCGTAGCCGGTACTTGGACTCGAGGAAAGGCACCAGTTCGGTGGCCAGGATGTCGGCATAGGCGTCCGTTGCGCTTCCTCCCGCCTCCTCCCACCAAGCATCGGCCGGTTTGACGAAGGCGACGACCATGGGCTCGATCTTGACCCCGATCAGGTTGTCAAGGCTGCGCGCCATGAGCCCTTTGTCGAGCCACTCGAAGCCGTCGTGCACGATCAAGAGTGGAAAGTTGCCTGCGCTCTCGGCGTAGCCCGCGGGCAGATAGATCTTAAGTTCCTTGCGGGTGCCGCCTGCCTTGCTGTTAAAGGTCAAGTCGTGAACGCTCCCCCGCCGCACCTCTTCCGCTTCCTCCAAGTAAGTCGCTTGCGCGTACCCCGGCAACCACACCTCTGAAGACTCTTGGCGACCCCAGATGTTGGGAACGCGGCGGGGATTGCGCGGATCGGCGAGGCGCTCGCCGAAGTTCTTGACGAAACCGTAGTCCCAGCGCCCACCCTGCTCTAGGCGGAAGCTCTTGTAGTACAGATTGGTTCCGGCGACGCGCTCCATCGCCTGGGTACCTCCCGACTCGATCATCGTCCCGTAGATGGCCAGGTCGTCAACCTCGCCTTGATAGAGAAAGTGGATGAAGTCCCCCTCGATGAGAGGCAGCTTTGTCTGGCCCCCGAGGAATGAGGTTACGCGAGCGGCTTTGTCCTCCGCCCCTTGGAGGCTCTCAAGAAAGCGATCAAACTGATGAGCGGTCGCGGGGGTCTCCAACTCTTCGCCAGACGCCCCGGAACCCCGGCTCACCACCACCGCCGCCATCTCTTCGAGATTGCGCACGAAGACTCTGCCCGCCGCGAAACTCGGCCAAGTGTAGCTACTACCGGAGAGCGCCTCGATCCGCGCGTGCTCCAGATAGCCTTCCGGGCTCGCGTCCGCGATCGCCACTACGCCGCGCGCCCCGTATACCACCAGCTTGTCGCCGGCCAACAGCAAGCCCTGTCCACCAGGCGGCCGGGAACGCCAGACCCGCTCGCCGTCAGCGGCGTTGACACAAGTCAGAATCTTGCCGCGGTAACCGTAGAGGTACCCCTGGTGAAAGACCGGCAGCGCATAGCCACCACCGAGGGCCTTGGTGCGGTACAGCTCTTCGACCGCCAATTTTCCCTCTTGACGGGAGGCTGAGAAGACCCGGGCGTCTCCGCTCACGGTGATCAAGAAACGATCCGTGCCCGCGAAAGTGGGAATGGCACTTGCAACCCCATCGTCCTCGCCCAACTCATGCCGCCAGAGCAGCTCGCCATCGGCACCACGCAACCCTTCGATTCGCTTGCCACTGACCGCCACCACCTGTAACTCACCACCGAGAGTCAGTGCCACCGGGTTCTGATACTCGACCTTGCCCTTGCCGTGGGACCAGATCGCCTCGCCACTCGCCGGCACCAAGCCGGAGATCGCCTTGCCCTCGGGACCACCGGTCAGCACCACCAAAACGCCGTCCACCACCAGCGGCGAGGTGGTGAAACCGAAGTAGGGCTCCAAGGCTCCAAACTCGATCGTCAGCTCCTTCGACCACAGCACTTCACCCGCGATCAGCGACAGCGCCAGCAGCCGACCGCTCGACGAGATGGCGAAGACCCGGCCGTCGGCGATCGCCGGAGTGCTCAGCGGGCCGTGATCGGCCCGAGATCGTGGCGCCACAGCTCGCGCCCCGTCGCCACGTCGAAGGCGGCAATCACGTCCACCTCGCCATCGGCGAACATCGTTACCGCTCGGTGCTCCGAGACCACGACTGCCGAGTAGCCCGATCCCAAGGGGATGCGCCAGCCCGGCTCCAACGCCAACGCGGATCCCTCCAAAGTAGCCGGTAGCCCGGTGCGGCCATCCAGACCTGGACCGCGCAAATGCGGCCAGTCCGCGGCGCTAGCGGCTAGCGGTGAAAGTAGAAGTAGCAGGATGAAAGCAGCAAGCAGGGAGCGGGTGAGCTTCATGGGGACCTCCACGGTGGCGAGAGCGTTTCCTCGATACTACCCTGGCGAGATAGAGCCCAGTCCCGCGCCCAACCCCGCTACACCTGTTCGTAGGCCCCTCGCTGCCAGATCAACTGTTTGACCGCCACCTCCCATACCGGCGAAAATCCGATCCTCGCGGTTAGAATCGAGTTCATTCGATCGGATGAAAGTGACGGGTTTCAGGTGCCGAGAACAGATCACGCCGATATTGGAGAGAGAACAATGCTGAGGATCAACAGTTCTAACGCTGTTCGGATAGGAATCGTTGGGGCCATCTTGTGCCTCGTGTGTGTGGGCCAAGGCGTGGCTCAGGAACCCATGTCACCGGTGGAAATACAGGCTCCCGCCCAGGCCGTGGTCGGCGCCACCATCGAGATCCGTTGGCCCGACGGGAGCGAGATTGGGGAGCGTGACTTCATTAGCATTGATCCAGCGGGGGCGCCGGAGAGGCAATACGGCCAGTACATCTACCCCAGCCGGGGCGCGCCAGGGACGCTGCGCGTGCCCGACGTTCCAGGGAACTACGAAGTGCGGTATCACTCGGGCGGCAGAGGCTATCCCGTCCGCGGCTCCTCACCGCTCAAGGCGGTCGATACGAAGGCGACGATCGAGGGGCCGTTGCGTGCCGACTCGGGGGCGCAAGTCGAGATTCGCTGGTCCGGTCCCGCCTATGAGCGCGACTTCATCAGCATCGACCCGGTGGGCAGCGACGAACGCAAGTATGGACCGTACGCCTATGCCAAACAGAGCCCGGTGACGATCCGTGCTCCGGAGGAGCCGGGGCAGTACGTCGTGCGCTACCACCTGGCTCAAAGCTACCGCGTCATCGGGCAGACCACCTTGAGCGTGGGCGGAGTCAGCGCCTCGCTGGAGGCACCGGCTCGGGTGCGGGCAGGCGGCGAACTCTCCGTGAGCTGGCAGGGTCCTGACGGGCAGGGGGACTACATCAGCATCGATCCCCCCGGTGCGCCGGACCGCGAGTACATCGAGTACCGCTACACCCGCTCCGGCAATCCCGCTCTCATCCGCGTCCCCGAGACACCGGGTAGCTACGAGATTCGCTATCACCAAGGGCAGAAGCGCACCGTCATCGCCCGAGTGCCACTGGAGATTCAGGCCAACAACGCGACCGTCTCGGGGCCGTCCACGGTCACGGGCGGCTCCGACTTCAAGATAGCGTGGACCGGCCCCGCCAACTCCAACGACTACCTTACGATCGTTCCCAAGGGAGCACCGGCGCGCGATTACCTGGGCTACCACTACACGAAGGCCGGCAGCCCCGGCACCCTGGAGGCGCCGCTTGAGCCGGGCGCCTACGAGCTGCGGTACATGACCGGTCGCTCGCGCGGCATCCTGGCTCAAGTTGCGATTGAGGTAACGCCGGGAGCGGTTCCTGGAACCCTGCGTGTCTCCGCCTCCTCAGAGGCCCCAGCAGCGGGGCAAGAGGCGGCGGTCGAAGTGATCCTCGACGCTTCGGGGAGCATGCTGCAACGGCTGGGAGGAGAGCGGCGAATCGAGATCGCGAAAGATGCTCTACAAAAGCTAGTCCGCGAGGTTATTCCCGCGGGGACGCGCTTCGCGCTCCGGGTGTTCGGTCATAGGGAAACCGATTCATGCCGTAGCGATCTGGAGATTCCCGTCGCTCCCCTCAACGCCAGTGCGGTTTCGGCGAAGATCCAGACGATCCACGCGATGAACCTGGCCAGAACACCGATCGCCGCCTCCTTGGCCAAGGTGACGCAAGACCTCGCCGGGATCTCGGGACCGGTCACCGTAGTGCTATTGACCGATGGCGAGGAGACCTGCGACGGTGACCCGCGCGCGGCGATTGAAGGGCTCTTGGAAGCCGGCTTCGACGTGCGCGTCAATATCGTCGGCTTCGCTATCAACGAGTTGGAACTCAAGGAGCGGTTCGAAAGCTGGGCACGGGTCGGCAACGGCCGCTACATCGAAGCCCACGACAAAGAGGAGCTGCGCCAGGCGATGAATCGCTCGCTAGACGTGCCCTTCGAGGTCCTCTCTGGCGATCAGGTGGCGGCGACCGGCGTGGTCAACGGCGAAGCCGTGACCCTCCTTCCGGGAAAGTACCGAGTGCGCCTCCTGGGCTCGAAGCCACGCGACCTGGGCGAGGTGGAGATCGAGGCGCGCGCCGA
>QIHU01000441.1 GCA_003231035.1 Acidobacteriota bacterium | reverse complement strand
TTGCCCAGCGCTTGGAAGGCGCGCGCCAAGAAAATAGAGTTGCTGACCGATTCCTCTGGCTTGCCGGCGTGGAGCAAGACCTCAATGCCCTCTTCGAATTGCTCGACTTGGATCAGCAACTGGCCGCGCAGTTGGTGGGTGCTCTCGTCCTCGGGCATCAACTCGATCGCCTTGTCGAGGTAGGCGAAGCACTGATCCCAGTCCTTGATCTGACCGTGGAGAACCGCCAACGCCTTGTAGGCCAGGCCGGCTTGCGGGCTGCGTTCGATCAACTCTAAGTTCAGCGCCTTGGCGAGATTCCAGCGACCCGCCGCCATCGCCGCCTTCGAACGTGAGAAAAGGCTGACGTCCACCACCCGGTCGCGGGGATTGACCAGCCCTTCCACCGCCAACATGTCGTCGAGTTCGGTGAGCTCGCCGCTGTTGACGCTCAGGTAGCCCAGGGCCGCTAGCCGTTGCAGGGTCTCTTCGTCGTCCATCACAATTGAACTGCCGACCGACTCCGACTCGTTCTCCGCCAGGAACTGGGCTAGTTCGGTGAACAGACCCGTCGCGATCTCAGCCGTCTCGGCGAAGCGGTTGGTGGTCTCTTCGGGGTCGGCGGAGAGGTCGTAGAGTTCGGGCTTGGGGCCGTGAACCAGCCGCCAGTCTTCCTTCATCCAGGCGGTGAGCTGTGACCATCCCTGGGTGGTGCGCGGAGCGATGGTCTCGAAGTAGGCGGTGAACCGCTCGCCGCCGTGGCCCCGCTGGCCGCCATTGTCGATCAACGGCTTGAGGCTCGGCGAGACGTTCTCTGGCAAGTCTGGTCTGGCAATTCTCAGGAGGTCGAGCACCGTGGCGAAGAGCTGTGTCGACATCGTCCAGGCGTCAGTTTCGCCGGGCGCCACAGGTGGCCCGTGGACGATCAGTGGGACGTGGAGTGTCGGCTGATGCAAGAGGATCGAATGGGTCAACTCGCCGTGTTCTCCCAGCGCTTCGCCGTGATCGGCGGTGAGGACCACCACCGTGTTGTCCCACTCGCCGTTGGCCTTCAAGTAGTCGAAGAAGCGGCCGATCTGCTGGTCGACATAGGCGATTTCGCCGTCGTAGGGCTTGCGGCGAAACTCCACGTCGAAGGGGGGCGGGGGCTCTTGCGGCTGGTGCGGATCGAAGAAGTGGAGGAAGGTGAAGAACGGGCCCCTCTGGCGATCCTGGTGGTAGTCAATCGCCGCGTCAACCACGGCGCGGGCGGGCCGCTCGTCGAAGTAGATGGCCATCGCCGGCTGATCGGGATTGCCCCCGGTCTCGTCCTTGCGAGGGTAGCGGTCGTCGTAGGTATCGAACCCCTGATCGAGTTGAAATTTGGCGTCCAGCGGGAACGAGGCGACGAAGGCGGAGGTATCGTAGCCAGCATCGCGCAGAACCTCGGCCAGCATGACCTCACTCTGTGGAACCCGAAAGGTTCCGTTGTCGCGCACCGTGTGGCTCGGAGGGTAGCGGCCGGTGAACATCGAGGCATGCGAGGGCAGGGTCAAGGGCACCGGGGTCATGTGGCGGCGAAAGAGAAAGCCGTCGGCGGCAAGTGCGTCGATATTGGGGGTGCGTGCTTCGTCGTAGCCGTAGACCCCCAAGCGGTCGGCACGGGTGGTGTCCATGCTGATGAAGACCAGGTTGAGCGGTTGCCGACCACAGCTGGAAAGAGCGATACCCGCCAGGCAGAGCCCGGCGGCGAAGAGGGGGGCGCTGGGTCTCATGGCGCCGGGGCGGCTCCAATGCGAGCCAGGCCCGCCTCGGTAAAGGTGAACCGATAGGCGTCCAGCAACTCGTTAACGAGCTCGCCGTTGAGGGCTTTCTTCCGTTCGCCGGTGATCTTTCGAGTTAAGCGAGGCTTGGCCTGCTCGAAGGTCATGCGGGCGCGCGGTGACTCCGCCTCGAAGGTCACGATGAAGAAATCATGGTCCTGCTGTACCGGATCGGTCACCCCGCCGACCTCGATCTCTCGCAGCGCCTCCATCACCCTGGGTCCGAAGCGACTGGCGATTTTGAGTCCGTCGAGGATGGCCGGATCGACCAACTCACAACCCGGTTGACACCGCGTAACAGCCTCCTCCCAAGTGAGTTCCCCGGCACGCAAGCGGCGGGCAAGCTGGATCAAAGTGTCCATGAAAATCAAAGGATCTTGCTCTGCTGGAACTCGCGCCTTCACCGCTTTGATATCGATCCTACGGGGGTTGATGTGCTGGTCCGGTTCGGCATCGTAGCGCTGCCGCAAGTCCGACTCGGTGGGGAGGACCAAACGCTGCTGGCGCTGACGGTCGAGCAGCTGGCCGAGGTAGGCGTCGGCTCTCAGGTCGCGCAAGCGGCGGGTGTGCCCCTCATCAGGCCACCCCATGGCGAGCGCCCATTGGAAGAGGAGTTCAGCCTCGATGATCTGTTCTCGGCGCTCATCTTCCTTGCCTGGGTCCCTAGGGTAGCGCACGACGAAGGTGGCGCCATCGACCACATGCTGTCCCACGGCAAAGCCTCCGTCGTTGCGGCGTTGGACTTTGAAGCGACCCTTGGCCAGCGCCAAGGCTTGCCGGTGGGATTGATTGCGCGCCGTTTCCACCTTGCCGCCGCGCAGCTTGTTGAGGCGCGGTTTCAGTGGCCTAGCCTGTGCGGGTATGGACCTCTCGATGAAAAAGAGATGAACGCCGCCCCGCATCTCCAAGGGGTCGCTGGTCGCTCCTTCCGGCAGTTTGTAGAGCGCTTCTTCGACGGACGGGCTGAGGGCCCCACGGCGCAGAAAGCCGAGCCGCCCGCCGCGTCGAGCGGTCTGGGAGTCGGAATGGTCGGTGGCGACCTTGCGGAAACTCTCGAGAGTGGTGATCTCACTCTTCCAGAGGGCTAGCTGAGCTTTTGCCCGTATTGTTCCTTCCTCGTCACGGGTGCGCAGGAAGATGTGTGAAAGGCGCAGGCGAGCGGGCACCAGAATGGGGGAAACTCCAAGCTCGCGGCGTAGTTCCTCGGCGCTCGGTGGTTTGAAATCGACACCGTGGAAAGCTAGGTGAAATTGGTTGTTCAGCCAGTCCCGTTCGCTCTTGCGAGCCAACTCTTCGACCGCTGGATCCTGGCGCAGCCCCTGGGCCTCGGCGACGAGGGTGGCGATGGCGCGCAGGGACATGCGATGGATCCAGTCCCGCCACCGCTGCCCTTGCGGAATCTCCATATGGTCGCGCCAACGCAGTTCGGACCGGGGAAGGAAGCGCAACTCACGCTGGACGTCGCTGTGGCGAACCTCGGCACCGGTCACGGTGGCCAACACCGGGTCGGCCGCGGCGCTGCTCGGCGCGGCACTCTCCTCGGCGGCCGCGGTACGCAGGGTGAAAGCCGCCGCAAGAAGGGCGGCGGCTAGGGCGACGCCGACTCGTTGGGGAAGTGGTGCTGCTGGCATCATGGTCGGGAGTTTGTCAAAGGCGGGTGGAAGAAGAAAGGCCCTACCCAGCGAAGTGCCGGGCGGGGCCTAGGTCAAGGCAACTGAAGCGAGCGGTTTCTACTCGACTTCGAAAGCCATCAGCTCCACCGGAATGATTCCGGTAATGTTGGCGCGCAAGACGGCGTTGAAAGTCTGCGCGAAGAAGGCCTGTGCCCCGGTGCCACTCACCGCGGTGTAGCCCTTGTTGCCGCCGGCAAAGGCGTTGGTGTCCAGCGCGATGGCTTCGTTGTCCACCGGCACGGTGGAGTTGGAATTCAAGCACCAGGCGCCGAGGTAGAAGCTGTTGGAGAAAACACCGGTGGTGCCAAGGGCCGTCTGCGGGATCACGTTGAAAGCCGTTACGTTGGTGAAGCTCGATCCAGCGTTGGTTAGGCCACCGATGTTGATCGAGGCACGGGCGCTGATCGATGTGGCGTTCAGCGGTGCGGCCGGCTGGAAGAAAAGGCCCGTGTCGGCGATCGAATCTTCGGCAAAGAGCAGCGAGAAGCTGTTGAGCGTCACCGTGGCCTTGAAGGCACTGCCGCTGTTGTCGGCGTTGAAGTTGTTGCCGAAGACGATGCCGAAACCGACCGGCAGGGCGGCGACGACGCCGCTGTCATACTGGATGGTATCGGTAATGTTCAACTCGGTGGTCGGGATGCTGATCGGGTTGTCCAGCTTCGAAATAACCGGACCCTGCCCTTGAGTCATTCCCGGAGTCCAATTGGTGATTCCAGCTGCCTGGAGCTCCTGGGCCTTGCTCGGACCTTGTGCCGAAGCGACGACTGCAACGCCCGCCACCAAGACGAACACCAACAAGATCGATAGTTTCTTCATCTGCAACCTCCCCATGATTTTGGGTCATTCGGACGCCCTACTGCGTCCATTATTTTCTAGTCGGCCAGATCCTGTTCGTTCCCAGCCGAAAAATACGCAAGAGAAAACAAGGATGGACGAACCATACCAAGATGAACTCAGGATTACAATCCCTAGGCGCCACTAGAATGAAGGCTCGATTTCCAGTGCTCGCCGCCGGTGGTTCTCGGCCTCATCGGCGCGCCCGAGAGCGGCTAGGCTCCTCGCCAGGTAACCGTGGCTGGCGGCGTGATTGGGTCGCAGTTCGATCGCCCGCTGGAAGGTGCCGATCGCCTCGGCATGTCGATCCAGGTTGAAGAAGGTGGTGCCCAGGTTGAACCATCCCTCGGGCCGGTCTGGCTCGATGGCGACGGATTGGCGCAAGAGGGCCAGCGCGGTGGCGGAGTCTCCCAGCGCGGATCGGCAGATCCCCTTCCAGGCCAGCGCGCGGGGGTGGTCGGGAGCCAGGGTCAGCAGCATATCCAACGTCGTTTCGGCGCGCTGGCCAGGTCGAGATAGGGGGTCGAGGACTCCGGGGAGCGCAGAGCGATCTGGGCCTCCAGGAAGTCGATGGCCGAACCACTGCCGACGCGCACCGCGGCGACGGCGCGGTAGAGGTCGGCGTCGGGGCCGGCGGCGCGGCGGTGGTCGGGGAGCAGTTCGACACCTGAAAGGGTCGGCTCGCGCTCGGCCCGAGGCGCGGTCAGCTCAGGGCCGCCGGGTTGGCGGCGAATGCGGTGGTCGGTCACCACCGCATGGACAACATCTTGACTGCGCCGTCGCGGCATGTGGCAGGCCACGCAGTCGGTGGGGTCGATCCCGTCGTCGGATGCGGAGGCCATTGCGTCGAGCGAACAGTCGTCCTCTAGATGACAACCGAGGCAAGCCTGGGCGTAGTGGCGCGCGCGCAGCTCCGCCGGGACCACACGGTGCGGGTCATGACAAGTGAGGCACGACAGGGCGCCCTCACTGGCGACGAAGCAGCGGCTCTGCCGCAACCGGTAAGGGTGGTGATTGATTTCGAAACGCTCCGAGCGCGCACGACCCACTTCGTCCACGTCGACCTGAAGCT
>QIHU01000092.1 GCA_003231035.1 Acidobacteriota bacterium | reverse complement strand
TGGCGAGGGCTAGGATGTCGCCGCTCTTGCCATCCATCACGGTGAGGCCGCCCGCCAAGGGGCGACCGAGTCGCCGGCTGCGTTCGAGGGCACGACAGCTCTCATTGAACAACCGGCTGAAGTGGAGTTGGTCGTCGCGCTGTAGGGTCAGTTGCAGGTCGAAGTTAGCCGCCAACCTCTCCGCCTCCTCGGTCGGCAAGCTGGCCAAGGAGCGATCGACGGTGCCGGCGACCTGGGCGAGGTAGGGGTAGGTGTTGCCGCGAGAGGGATCGAGCACCCGGCCGAGGCCGGGGTCGTCGGTGCGCCGGTCATAGCGGTCGTTTTGCAGTCTGACCACGCTGGCCGCTTCCAAGGCCTCGCCGCCGACATAGACGAAGGTCTCCTCGCGGACGGAGGGGGAGGTCGCTTCGAGATTGAGCCAATCCCCCGTATCCAAGCGAGCGACACGACCCACCGGCAAGCGGTGGCCCATCAAGCGGACCCTCTCGGGTCTCCCCTGGCGCGAGAGGTTGGTCAGCACCACATCCTTGCCCACGAAGTGGAGGCGAGACGCCGGCTGCGCGCGACCGCCGGCCCAATGCAAGAGAACGGCACTCTGTTGCGCCACGTCGCGCTTCGAGCCCACGGCGGTCGCCCCTTGCAGGCGGGCGCTCACCGGAGCTTCGCCCTGTTGCAGGGTGATGGTGCGCTGCGCCGAGCGCAGCGCCGCGGTGGAGCCGGTACCGCTATAAAGAATGCGACCCAACCAACGCACCCGCTGACGAAACGGCAGAGGAACGGCGTGAAGCGAGGGGTTCACCCCGCGCAGATTGCAGTCTTGATCGATCAAGAAGTACCAACCGCGTCCTTCCGGGTCGCTGTTGTAGGACTTGACGTCTTGGGCCAGGTAGCTGTCTTCGAGCCACTGCTTTTCATGGTCTGGAGCCTTCGCGAGGTGGAGCACTAGCTGTGCCGGATCGCTGCCGCAATCGGCGCTCAGGTAGCCATCGCGGATGAAGCCATTGGCGCGCACCACGTAGTCCTCGGGCGAGTAGTAGCGCAGTTGCCGCGAGCCGCTGCCCCCTCGCCAGGCGAGCAGCGCGGTCAGCGCGGCGAGGATCGCCAGCCATGGGATGAGCCGTCGTCTCATCGGTCGATCTCCCAATCATCATCGCGGGCGAGTCCCGCCAGCGAAGCGAATACCAGGGCCAGAATCACCGTTTCCAGCAGGTCGCCGGTCGAATCGAGCCCTAATAGATAAGCGTTTTTGCCAGTAAAAAGGGTCAGCCGGTAGTTGGCGAGCACCATGTAGATACTGGGGATCGCCAGCGTCAGAGCAGCGAGCGCTCCCACGGCTTTGCCCACCTCGCCGCGCGCATCGGTCTCGAACTCATCCTCTTGCCGCCATGGCGCTAGCTGGAGACCGCAGAGCCCGAGTGCCAGGTAGAGCAGGATCAACCCCGTGGTGCCAGCGGCCCCCCATTCCGACGCCAGGAAGACGGAGGTGGTGTGTTCGCGCAAGGCGGTGGCCCGCAGTTGCGGTGAGAGCTCGGATCGGAAGTAGCCACGACCGGTGAAGGGGGCGGAGGTGTAGGTGCGCATGACCGCCGACATCACCCGCAGTTCTTCGCTGCGGCGCTGCGCGAGCGGGCCGACCTTACCCGGAT
Source organism: Acidobacteriota bacterium (assembly GCA_003231035.1). GTDB lineage: Bacteria > Acidobacteriota > Thermoanaerobaculia > Multivoradales > SZUA-115 > SZUA-115. The sequence continues at coordinate 8,175 of QIHU01000092.1, read as the reverse complement.
AGACAAATTCTAGAACTCGCAAATAGGTCCGGCCGGAAAGTGCTTGTACCAGGGTGTCCTTTGGAATTGGGGAAAGAAGAACTCTCAAGCCAACGGGAAAAGCGGTGACCAGGAGGTACGTACCCAGCAAGGCGAGTGGTGCCCAGCGCAAACTACGCCGTAAGGGAGCCAAGCCATCCAACCGCCTTGAACGGCGCAGGGCCAGGCTCACCCCCACCGAGGCCACCAGAAAAACCGGGATGTTCAGCAAGGCAAGTCCGAGATCACTGACCACCAGCGCCGGCAAGAACCAAGCGCCCATAACAATGGCTAGAGTTGGAACTAACGCCCAGTTCGAGACCGAACGGTGGCCGGTTCCTCGACGCCACAGCCAGATCAAGAACCCGGCTTCGAGTAGTAAAACCGCCGGCACGTAGATCAAACTCAGCGCCACCCGCATTCCAGGTAGCGGCAGACTCTCCTTCATCCCGATCAAGGCAAAGACGCAGCGCCCGAGCCCCAAGAGGACGGCGGTCACGCTCCAAGCGAGAGCTTCCCAGCGCTCGGTCCGGGGCCGCGCCAGCCGCTGGCGGACTGGTCTCGGCATGGACCAGGAGAAGGAACGCACCACGGGAACGGCGAGGGCGGCGAGATGCAAACCGAGCCACACCGCGATCCGCGACCCCGACCCACCCCAAATGCGAACGCACCAGAGGAAGGAGAAAAGAAGGCCCGCCAGGGCGGGCAACGCCGCCCTGAATTGCCGGCCAAGCTCTTCGTCGACGCGCAGCTTCGGGATCGCGGCGGTCAAGACCGCCCAGGGAACGAGCGACCAGGCGATCAACGCGAGGCGAAATGCCTCCTCGGAGAAGGGCGGCATGGCCCAGGCGCGAAAACCGAGAATGAGCTTCACCACCACCAGCCCCTCCAGAGCGGCGGCGAAGGCGAGGTGAGCCAGGCTGATCTTGAGAGAACGGCCGGCGACCGCCTTAAGTGGGGCCAAGAGCAAGGCCAACCAGGCGAGGAGCAACGGCGGCGACAAGAGATCGAACTGCACGGCGGCGAGATGCTCACCACCCAACCAGGAAGGAATACCGTACCGGCCACTGCGCTTGCCGCGCGGCGTGGCGGTGGTGAAGGTGGCATCGCCAGCGGGGCGGGTACCGAACACGCCGGACTGCAACTCTCTGGGGAGTTCGAGGGTGGCGAGAGCCTCCAGAGCGACCGCCCGCGAGGCGTTCTTGAAGTGGAGGCTCTCGTCGGTGATCTGCCAATCGCCCAGCGAGAGGTTGACGCGCAGAGGCAACGGCCCTCTCGCCTCCTCCTCAGAGGTCTCTGGCGCGGGGTCCTCGACCGCCAGGTCGGTCAACTGCTCCCAGGTCAGCACGTAGGTCTCCGGCGAGTCGAGTGCGAGCGCCACGATGCGCTTGCCCGGCAGCAGACGGAAACTGCGCCGATCACGCATTCCGCCCGCGCTCAAACCATGCCCTCCCCAACGCGGTGGGCTGAGCAGGTGAAGCCCTTCACCATGCGAGAGAGTCCGCTCGGTGGGAAACTCGACCAGCTCGCCACCGCGTTGCAAGGTGGCCACTCCTGGAGAGCTAGCTACCCACAGTTCGCTGCCAAACAATCCCGAGGAACGTTGATACAGGAAGCCGGCTTGCACCGTCAGCGCGGTTCGCCCTGAGAAAGCCGTCTCCAATGCTGCGAATGGAAAAGTTTTTTTCGTCGGGGGGTGAGGCTTGAAGATCGGGTACGAAAAGGTGATTTTAGGCAACTTGATCTTGCCCTCGCGCTTAGGTAGTTCCACCTCTTTCCCGGCGCTATCGCGCAGAATCGCCGGAGCGCCCCACCACCCTGTTTCAAGGTCGACCGTCCACGTTTGGGTGCCCACGGTGAGCTGATCGCCGTGCAAGAGACGCAGCGCCCCCAGAGGTTCGATCGGCCCCCGCCCTTGGCGCCAACCGAGAAATCCAGGCGCCAGGGGCGAGCCGGCCTGTAGGGTCAACTGAGCCGTGGCTGCCTCGTCGGCCCGCGGCTCAAAACGCAGAGTGCCCGCGGGATGGTTGGAACCCGAGGTCCCAGCGAAGGCGGAGATCCAGATGGGATGATCCTCCGAGTCGCCCCCTATAGGCACGTTCAGGGTCTCGCCCGGAGCCGCGCTCAAGCCGATTCCAAGCAACGAGAAGCGAAAGCGGGTGGCCTCGTCTTGGGAGACGTAGAAGATACCGAGCAGGATGAGCGCTGGCGCCAGAAAGGCGGCGAGGAGCAAACCGAGGGGCGCGGGCCGCCGTTGACCGCCCCGCGCCAGCCGCGCCAGCAGAGCGCAGGCGAAAGCGATCAATCCTAGAACTAAGAGGGTCATCCTCCCTCCTTGAGCCGGTGCTCGACTTCCAGGCGATAGAAGGAGGTCATCAGCTCCCGGCGACGCCTCAGGATCAAAGTCAACCAGGCCAACGGTAGCCAGACCACGGCGCCCACCGAGGCAGAGAGCAGCAGAACTCCGAGGCGACTCCTGAAGATCCTCAAAAGGGTCCAGACAAGACCGAGTTGCTTCTCGGCTTCGCGCACCGCATCCGGGGCCGGCACGCCGGCCAGAACCGCGCGCGCGGCGAGCAAACGGGCCTTGAGGTCATCCACCTCCTCGGAACCTCCTGCGACAATGCCGGCGGCCGCATCTTGGCGCAGAGCCACCAGCCAGGGACGAGCACCCTTTTCGAGTTTCTCGAGACCCTCCGTCCCGCCACTGGTGAGAAGGGTCAAGACGGTGTCTGAGTCGGCGCGCAGTGCCTGCGCGGCGACGGCCTGATCGGCGACCCGGCGCTGCTCGGCCGGCAGGGAGGCCAGCGCTTGCTGGGCTAGCGCGGTGGGGCGCCCCAGGTGGGCGCCCGCGATCAGCGCCAGGCGCGAGAGTCCTCGATTAAACGCCGCCTTCTCCCGGCTACCTAGATGCGACCTGGCGGACAGGGATTCCTGCAACAGCAGCGCTGGCAACGCAACAGCCGGTGCCACCGGTTCGGCCGATTGCATCAGTTGCGCCAGGTTCAAGGCCAGCCGGGCGTTGTCGAGGCTCACCCCTTGCTCGCGCAGCAGACGCTCGGCGTTAGAGATCGCCCACACTCGGTATTCGAGTGCCGGATCCCACTGCTCCACCATGCGATTGAGCACCGCTTGCAGCGGATTCTCTTGAGGCGGATCCCGGTAGGGGCGCGCCACCTCATAGTTGCGGCGCGCCGGGTCGTCTTCGAAATCGCGGGTGTAGAGGTCGAAGGTCGTAAGCCACTCGCCATCGCCGACGCTCTTTCCAGCGCAGCCGGGTGGTGGCAGGTCGAGCTTCACCCAGGTCGACACGTCGGACACTCCACCGCCCTTGCCGAGGGCGGCGACGATTCTGGAAGCACCGATGGGATTCTTAAAGTCACGCCAGTAGTGGTCATCGCCGATGCGATTGCGCTTCAGTCGAAGATAGCCGGAGGTCTGCAAAAGGTGAATTGCGGCCAGCACCTGCTCGGTGGGGAGCTTTCTACCCAGGCGACCCTTGGCAGCCAAGGCAGCCTTGTCGATCAAAGACTCGACAGCCCTAGCCTTGAACGCGGCTTTGAGTGTGGTCTCGGCCTCGCCGAGGTCCGCCCTCTTTACCTCCGCGCGGCCCGCCAGCAGGCTGCTGGCCAGGGCCAGCGGCGGGAGCCAGCTGTCCGCGTTTCTCTCCTGGAGCGCTCCGAGTTCATCCATATCTGGGGGCTCGCTGCCGAGGGCCGTTTGGACCGCCCCGCGCAGGCGAGGGCCTACGGTTCTCAGACCATCTGGGCAAGGCGGCGGACCCGGAGGGGCCGGAAGGTAACGGACCTTGCTGACTGGAAAAGCCTCTTCGATCCACCCTAGCTCCACGTTGGCGGTGCGCGGAAAGGCGGTGCGCGGAAAGGCGGTGCTCTCCAAGTCGAGCCAAGCGGTGACTTGTTCTGCCTCTGGCAGCGCCGGAGGGAAACTGAACCGGAGCATCAAGGCCACCACCGCGAGGGCGGCGACCCACGGCACTACCAGAAGCACGAGCTGCCGAGGGCGACGCGGTTGGGAACTCAAAACTTGAGTACCTCCGGCTCCGGCAGGCGGCGCCAGCGTTGTCCGCGTCGGGTCCATTGGTCGAGTTTCTCTTGCCAAGCGATCAGGGTTTGGGTCGACGGCTCAAAACGCGAGTACCAGCGCTTGCGCTGCCACCTGGAGTCCAACAACCACTGGAGCGAGAGGTCGACGCCGCAGGCTTCATGGTCCTTGACGGCGCCGCTGTCCGGGTCGGTGACGAGGGAATGGGCGAAGTCGAAGCGATAGTTTTCGGCGTGCTCGGCGAGCGCACTGGAAAGATCGCGCAGGTAGTGGTGGGCCAAGAGCAATGGCTGCTCGCCAGAGGGCAGGACGGTTCGCTGAGGCCCCTTCGACCCGAGCCACGAAGAGCGGGGTGGTTCAGGCAGGGTGGTTCCCGCCAGGGCATCCGCCTTCGAGAAGAGCACTAGAACCGGAACGTCCAGCTTCTTCTTCAAGCGCCGCACCACCTTGTCGACGTGGTCCCGGATCGCTACACCTTCTGGAACCTCCCCGTCTCCCAGCCGCAACCATCGCAGGAGCATGAGAATCCACACCAAGATTTTCTGCTGCTTGGCATCGGCCCAGTCGCCGCTTTGGGGAGCCCAGAGGCGGCCCAAGTCGACCAGCAAGATAAGACCACCTAGGTTCTGGCTCACCAAACGCAGAAAACCGACATCCTCCTTGCGGACCTCCTTGATCTGGCCCACCTGATCGTCTGGATACAACTGTGCAAAGGACTCGCCAGAGGTGTCCACAAACCCAACCTTTCGACCGTCGACCCTGACCGTATAGAAACGCAATGTCTTGAGTGCCGTCGGAACGACCCGGTCCTGCGCCTTGACAAAACGACTGGCATAGCCTTCTTTCTGGTAGGAGGCCAACAACTCGGTCTTGCCGGAACCGCCGATCCCCACCGAAAGAAAGACCTCGTAGCCTTCAGCGAGAATCTGCTCAACGTTGCGCTGCCCTTCGAGCGGTGCCCCCCACTCATCGCCAGGCGCCACCGATTTCGGCTTCTCGGGCGGCCGCACTTCTTCTTGGCCCTCGGGCTTGGGTGGTCTCTTAGGAGCGATATTCGCCACCGGGATTCGCTGGGTCGCCAAACTAGGTGCCGCGTGGAGACTGGACCCCGTACCGGCGCGGCGCTTTACATTGGCCGCGATCTTGGCCGCTTCCGCCGTGCGCGCCTCCTCGTCACGGGGATCGGTGGTGGAGAAGCAATCCGGGCAGGGGTTTTCGGCGACCGTCTCATCGCAGGTCGAACAGTAGTACTCCACGGCTAGACTTCTCCTTCGTTTTCTTGGAGCTCGGCTGACTTCCGGGATTGTGCGCGAACCAGGAGTTGGCGCATGCCTCGCGATCTAGGACCTCGGGTCACGAATGGTTGGAGGTCCCACCAGTGGACGGGATGTTGGGCCGCCTCGTGCAGCAGGTCCTTAGTCTCCCGAGCGGACTTCTTGACCAGCTCACGGTAGGCAATCGCACTACTCTTGGCTCGGCGAGCCCCCCGAAGAAGGGCTCCAGCGGCATCGAAGCGTTGTAACGCTACCGCCTGGTGAAGAAAGGTGCGCGCCCTCCCTACGTGTTTTTCCCAGTTGCTGCCATGGAGCCGCGCGATGAGCAGGAACAACCTGCCACGCTGGGCGATCGACTCGAACGGGCCTGGCTCCCACCCTTTCTCCATCGCTGCTTCTTGCAGCATCCACTCGCAGAGGTCCTCCTCGGCAAACCGTTTCGAGGACGGCGCGACCGTCGGCGACAAGAGGAACTGGATCAAGGCTCGTGAGCGAGCCTGGGGCTCAGCGGGAAGCCCGTTGACCGCTTCAGGCTTGTAGCGATCCCTCTTGAGGCTTCCCGCCAAGAGCCTCACCCCGAGCCGATCCAGCACTTCGACACCCTCTACTCCCCGCCGGGGAACCCGAGGAGTCTTCGCCCCTCCGGGTTGCGCTCCGGGTTGCGCTCCGGGTTGCGCCACAGGTCGCGGGGGCTCCCACCGCAGCCGCTCGATCAGCCGCTCTAGCTGCGACGAAGCGCCGGAGCCGCTTAGCTCCTGGAGCCACGGTTCCCAATGGGCCACGACACTCTGTCGGTCTTGATGGTTGAGTAGATGTGGCATGGATTCGACTTCGCTTGGCAGGCGGTCCCAATCGATGCCTGTACCCAGGCTCACCCAGTAGTTGCGAACCACCGCTGAAGCTTCGTCTCCGTGCGAGCTATCCGCTAGCGCTTGCGCCAGCTTGAAAACGGTCGGTCCCCAGGCTAGAAAGTCGTTCTCAGGCAACTGGTTGAGCCCGGCCAACGCCGGAACCAGAGATTGGGGGAAAGAAGCGAGGTCCATCACTAAGAGCGTGACCAGCTCTCGAAATGGGCCATGGGCGGTAGGCGCGCGTTGAAGCCGCTTGCACACCCGAAGAGCGGTGGTCGAATGTTTCGGCTTGGGGGTTCGGGGTTGTCGTAGAAACTCTGCAAAGCTCCACTGAAACTGCGAGTCCTCGGCCTCTTCCAGAACCTCGGCCTCCGCCAGAGCGAAAGGTAACCAGACTTTCGCCGGTGCGCCCGCTTGCTCGAGGGTCTTCGCCATATCGACGACCTCCGGCAGGCTACGCGCCCACTTCTCACCGCTCATCTCGTGCATCGGCGAGGCCAACAGCTCAGTGACCTTCAGCAGAGCGTCTGGATCCGTCGCCGCCCAGCCTAGAAGATGTTTCAAGACGTGGGGGTAGATGCTGTCGTGCCAACGCGAGAGAGCGACCACCATGGCGTTGGGCCGTCCTCGCAAGGCGGCCAGGGTCGCTAGGATCCCCTCCTTGCGAAACTCTTTCCTGGTTTCGTGGCTCTCCGCGAGCAGACGAACCAGGAGTTCGGCGCTGATCTGCCCGCGCAGCACCTCGCCGCGTTCGCCATCTTCGAGCTGGGTCGCGGCATTGAGAAGCGCCAGATAAAGCTTGGGGTCGGGCCGTTCTTGGATGCGCCCGAGGGTGACTTGGGCTTGCTCGTCGGTGGCTAGGAGCACGGAAAACGGTTCGTCGAGGGCGGGTGAGTCGGCGCGAAACAGAGCCACGGTCAGCTCCAAGAGGGCTAGCATCGCCAGGGACTGACCGGCCGGGTCTTGGCCACCTCCCCCAGCGAGCGAGTGCCGCGCGGCCTTGAGGAGGGAGGGCAGGAACCATTCGAGTTCCTCTCTGGCGTACTCGCCCCCGCCGTCTAGGTACAGAGCGACCGCGGCAGCTTGGATGGCCGACTCCGGCGCTGGCGAACGGGAGAGGAGCGCACACACCGCCTCGAATGTATGGATCTCTGGCAGGCCCCTGCGCTCCAGCAGCCCCCGGACGGTAGCGAGCGCCGAAGCCGGTTCCTCTCCCTGCCCAACCCTCTGTTGGACGAGGCTCGCGAGGAGCGCGAGAATCGGGGTCCGCTGCGCTTTCGGGACCGGTCGGCTGGGGTTGTCGAACCCTCGACGATCCAAGAACTCCTCGACCGCCGCGAGACTCTCCGCCCCCTCCGGGATCGGCTCCCTGGCTTCTTCCAGAAGGCACAGCAGACCGCCGCCCAGCCACACGCGTGGCATCTCCGCATCTTGATTCTCTCTGCTCAAGAGCACCGCGAGATCCTTGAGCGCGGGGTGTCCGCTGGCCACTGCTCGCGCCAGCGCTGGGGCGCAGCCACCTCCGGGCAGCTCCTCGTCGTCGATCAACTGCCATGCTTCGGGATAGCGCTGCTCGCGGCGCGCCTGGTGGGGATCGGGAGAGTTGGCGAGATGAAACTTGGCGCCGCCCCCGGGAGCGAAGTGGGTGGTCCAGGGGTAGCGTTCACGGTCGCTCCAGGGCAGGGCCGACCAGGAAAAAAGAAGGAAAACCATCCAGTCCCGCTCCTGAGGAAGGATTAGGCCGGTCCCAGCCTCGAAGGCGGCATAGGCGGTGTGGAGATACTCCTCCAACCGAGCTTCTCCCCACTGGCCGACCAAGGTCTCGCGCCACTGGTGAAGGGTCGCGAAATGGCGATCCTCCGGTTCGGCCGGCGGTCGACAAGTCAAATCTTCGACGGTATCCAGCCCCACCGCCGCCGCTTCCTGGCTGATCTTGGAGTAGCGCTGGGGCTCTCCTACAGCGCCATGGG
>QIHU01000632.1 GCA_003231035.1 Acidobacteriota bacterium | reverse complement strand
TCGAGGGGTGCCGGCGGCTCGACGAAGCTGAACGCGATTTCGCACACCTAGAACTTTCCGAGGAGGTCCTTCCCGCGACTCAAGGCACGCTATCTGGCAAGGTCAATCGTGGAGTTCCGCTTCCGAGACCTACGAGCGCGACCCGTCTGACGAGGAGGCAAGCCAAGACGGATGCGATCACTAGGAAAGTCCTAGTTTCCAGTGAATCGCCACCCCAGTCCTTAGTCTCAGCCCGAATCCATCAAGAGGGTTCTCTCAAAGTGGTGGAGCATCTCGGCCAACTAACGACAATCAGTGGATTCCTAAGCGCCACGGTTTTCAACATTACTACCCAAACGCTCATCGGCGCTGTCGAGCGGGAGGGCTCATTCACGAATCTCGAGGCTACGATCGCCGGCAACGCCGAGGTCTTGACCCTGATACGCGCCACTTTGAATGACCTTCAGCTGGAGGATCCGATCGAGGACCTCGTAATTTCGCTACACGAACAGTGTCATCTGATGAGACCGCTGAATCAGACAGACGAATTATTCGCCTGTCTGATTTTCAAGAAGAAGCTAGGAAACCTTGCAATAGCTCGATTCCGGCTTGCCGAGGTCGTGCAGGAACTCGGTGGTATGGATTTACCAACCTCAGCTCCTGATGTAGATGTTAACTTGCCAGCACTCATGCTGACGCACTAACAGGGAGAAAATATGGCTACTTTGAATGAAAGTCTTAGCAAAATTTCGGAAATAGATGGATTTATAGGAGCTTGCGTAGTCGACAGTAACAGCGGTATGATGCTCGGGTCCGAAGGAGGGGGCGCCGCGATCAACCTGGAGAAGGCTGCGGCTGGAAACACAGAAGTTGTCCGAGCTAAGCGCAAGACGATGGACAATCTCGGCTTGAAGGATGAGATCGAGGACATTCTGATCACTCTTAACAAGCAATATCACCTCATTCGGCCTCTGTCCAGTAAAGAGGGGCTGTTCATTTACCTCGTCCTCGACAAGGCTCGGGGTAACCTGGCGCTGGCTCGGTTCTCCTTGTCCGACATCGAAAAATCACTTACTTTCTAGATTGCAGCCCAAACCACTGAGAGGTATATAGTTATGGCATCCGAGAAGGAAATGATTGCGGCGTTCGAGGGGATTCAACGGGATGTGCCCGGTTTCATCGCCGCTTCACTAGTCGATATCGATTCTGGAATGACTTTGGCTGTCTTGTCGTCACGAACGGACTTTGACCTCGCCGCGGCAAGTGCTTTCAACAGTGAGATCGTCAAGCAGAAAATGAAGACGATCAAAGCACTGGGTCTGCAGTCGAAGCTAGAAGACATCCTGCTCACCCTAAGCGATCAGCTGCACCTCATCAAGATGGTGGGCGATACATCGTTTCTCTATCTGGCAGCTGAGAAAGCCTCGACCAACCTGGCGATCATCCGCTCCTCAGCGGCCAGGCACATAAACTCGTTGAACTAAGCCTCGCTCTCTCTGACCGGGAGTCGCTGGCGATGCGTCATACGCGCCGCCAGCGCGCGTGGTGAGTGTCTCATCCGCGAAGAATTATCTCTTCAGGCGGTGAGGGAGTCGGCTGTCGATTGAGTTCGAACTATGGCGTTACTAGATCCACGGCGGGGTTGTATTGTAATTCGTGTGATTTACGACGGTCCGGCGTTCGCGGGTAAGACAACTAACCTTCGCACCTTGGCGAGGAGTCTCGAGTCGAAGCTCTATTCGGGGGAGGAAAGCGACGGGAGAACCCTGTATTTCGACTGGGTCGACTACATGGGTGGATTGTTCGAAGGCATGCCGATCCGCTGCCAGATTGTCAGCGTTCCTGGTCAACGGATTCTTGAGCGTCGTAGACGTTTGCTACTCGAAACCTCCGATGTTGTCGTCTTCGTGGCCGATTCGCGTTCAGAGCGGCTAATGGAGAACGTTCGCTCCTTCAAAGTGCTAGGTCAAGTTCTGGCACCAATGGTGCCGCCAGTAGGTATCGTGGTACAGGCAAACAAACGTGACCTCAAGGGAGCGATCACACTTGACGCGCTACGCGATGCACTTGACCGTGATCGATTGTTGGCCCTGACTGAGGCCGTCGCCGAGTCCGGCGAAGGTGTTCGCGAGACTTTTGTTCTGGCTGTACGCCTTGCTCTCGATCGCGTACGGGAGCTGTGGAACCGCAAGGAACTGCCCAAAATCGAGCCGGGTATCGACGATGGAGGTCAACTCCTTTCGGCGATGAAGGCGACCGAGGGAGAGAACCTGGCTAGCCTCTCCTCACTCGGGCTGGGTGCCATCGAACGCAGATCGCCGATCGAAGCTGCCGCGCCCCCACCGCCGGCCTCACCCCCACCGTCTGGAGGGGTGCCACCGCTGCCTGACGCCTCGGTGCCCCCGGGACTCGTCTGGCCACCGGTAGAAGGTCGTATCGTCGTTCATGAATCGACCCGAGTTATGACGCGCATTGAACGACGCGAGAGTGGGGATTGGCTGGGGTTTTCTTCTGAGTGGATGCTGCGATCTCCGCTCAAAGGCCTCTTCTTCCATCTCGAAGAGGCTCGGGCCGCGCTCGTTTCCTGGGCGCGGTGGCACTCCGCCGTCGCGGAGCGCCTCTCCCAACCACGTTGCATCGTCCTGATGCCAGAAGCAAGCGAGGTCTGGCGACTCTGGCAGATCGTACGGCGGGTCCCCACTCTGAGCGACACGGCTCGTGAACTGTTCGAGCAAAGCGACGACTTATTGCTCGGGGAAGGGCTCTTCAAGATCATCGACCTTCGTCTGCGGGCAGAGAGGGACTTTGTCACCACCGGATGGCTCGGACGCCTCGGATTCTCTTCTGTCAGTGTTTCGGAAGCCGGCGCCCCACTCTTCGCGGGCTTTTCCCCTTATTCTGGTAGATCGCTGAGTACCGTCGGTAGCGCGAAGTTCGATGAGGATCGTTTGATCCGAGACGAATTGGCTCCTCTCCTGCGTGGCGAACTTAGAATCGCTCCACATCGAATCCCTGCCGTCTTAACTAGCTTGCGGAAGGTGGCAACGGCGAATCGACGCGGTCATATCGCGAAATCGATTCAACAGAGTCTGTTGGGGAGTTGAGATTCTTTGCTGAAAGAAAATCCTTACTTTTCTGAGCTGCCGACAAGAGAATTGAATGCCGCTTTCAAAAAAATGGAACGGCGAATGCCCGGTTTTATTGCTGCGGCGTTGGTGAATCTTCATACTGGGACGGTGTTGGCCACTCATTCCGCCAAGGAGAGCTTCGATCTGGAAGCAGCCTGCGCCTTCAACAGTGAAATCATCAGGCAAGAACATAGGGCGCTCCAGGCAATCGGATCGAAGTCGACGTTGGTGGACATCCTGCTAGCCTTGAGCGACCAGGTTCACATCCTCAAGATGGTGGATTCTGGCGCGGCCTTCCTCTATCTAGTGGTGGATAGGACTTTGACCAGCCTCGCAACGGCGCGCTACGAGCTAAACCAACACGCTACGGAGATAAGCCTATTGGCCCCTCGATGAAGCTTCGTCTCCAATTGTCCGAGGGGTACAGCGCTACGAGTGAGTTCGTCTTGCGTGGGGCGTGCCTCGATCTCATGGCCGACCTCCTCGCTGAGCGGCGGTGCGAAGCCGAAGCAGCCTACAGAGGTAGTCCTATTCCGCGGGAGCCATCAACTTGGTGGGCTGACAAACCGAATATCAGCCTCGGCTCTCAGTCCTAGCCCAGGTACCCCAAACACTTGTAAATCAACTTCGCGGCCAGAAAATCGCTCGCCGGGTGACCGGTAATGGGCGCCAGTTCCACCAGGTCCATGGCGACAACTTTCTTGTGCTCAAAGAGCAGGCGCAGGAGGTTGAGGGCGGGGTACCAACTGCCGCCACCGGGCTCCACGGTTCCGGTGGCGGGAACGAGGGCGGGGTCGAAATAGTCGATGTCGAAGGTGAGGTAGATCTCTTCGGGGAGTTCTTCGAGCAGGGCGAGGAAGCGGTTTTCGGTTTGATCGGGGTGACGGGCCATTTCGTGGGCCCAGAGGATGGGCAAGGAGCGTTCCTCGGCGAACTGGGCCTCTTCGGTCGACAGGGATCGCAGCCCCACCGCCAGGGTGGGGAAGTCCATTTCGACTAGGCGCCGCAGGGTGCAGGCGTGCGAGAAGGGAGTGCCCATGTACTTGTCGCGTAGGTCGGCGTGGGCGTCGAACTGGACGACACCCAGGGGGCGTTCGGTGGCCCGGCGGGCGGCTTGGGCGGTGGCGACGGTGAGGCTGTGCTCGCCGCCCAGGGCGACGACGAACTTACCGGCCTCGAGGTGGCTGAAGGCAGTCTCTTCGATTTGAGCTAGAGAATCGGCCAGGTCGGCGTCGCGGGGATCGCACGGGGTAAGGGTGGTAATACCTTGGAGGGAGGGATCGACCCCCAGCTCTTCGTCCCAGGTTTCCAGATAGGCGGAGGCCTCTAGGATCGCCGCCGGCCCACGGCTGGTACCTTGGCCGTAGGAGGTGGTGCGTTCGAAGGGGACGGGCAGGATGACGCTACGGCTCGTCGCATAGACGGCCCGATCCCGCGGCAGCCGAAGGAAGCCTGGGTCCACCCGAGGTGGCTCACTCACGGCAGCAAGACGGCGGCCGCGACCACCGTGGTCCAGCGACCCTCTTTGTCGCCCACCGCGGTTTGGGTGATCGCCCGGGTACGCACGATCTGGCCGGAGATTCGCCACAGCTCTCGCTTCTCGTCGTACGAGGTGTCAGGATCGAAGGCCAGCCCTTGGGTGGTGGCCAACATTTCAGCAGCCAAGTCTTCGGCGTAGTCGCCCGCCTTGCGGCTGGTTTCGCCGTAGGAATGGTGCTCGGAGAGATAGCCATGGCGGGTAGTGTCGCGCGGCTGCGCCACGCCGACCGAGGCGGCGATCAGCCGGTTGGGTTCGTCACTCGCCGCTTCGGCCACCACGCAGTGGACGATGG
>QIHU01000249.1 GCA_003231035.1 Acidobacteriota bacterium | reverse complement strand
TCGCCGCTAGCTTGCGGTCGCGTCATCAAGGGCTCCTCGCCGCGGTGGAACTGACCCAACGCCAGCTCACCGAATTGCGCTCGGCCCAAGATCTCATCGCGGTCGAGGTGGCGCGCGGTAGCGCCCTGCTGGTTACAAAGATCGAGCCGGGCTTGAAAGGTGTGGCCCGCTACTTGAAGTGTCAACAGACGGCGGCGGAGGTCAAAGAGGCTCGTCAGGTCAGGCGGGTAGGCTCGACGGCGAGACCGCCGAACGGTTGCTGAACGAACTCGAACGCCTCGCCGAGGATAGCCTGGCGGGCGAGAAGCCCTACTGAGCCGCGGTGCGAATCGGGATCGACATCAGCAAGGCCCTGGGGCCGCCCGACGGGATCGGCCGGTACACGGCGGGTCTGTTGACGGGGCTGGCCCAGCTGGCGCAAAGGGGCGAGCTGGAGGACTGCCAGTTTCTCCTCTACTCACTCCACCAACCCTGGCCTCCAGAAGACGGCACCGCGTTGCCCGCCTCGCTGAACCTGCCAGCCTCTTTTGAACTCACCGGTCGGCGAGTTCCCGCCAACGACGAGGTGGATCTCTTTCATTGCACCACGCACAGTGTTCCTCGTGGCTACCGAGGACACTTGCTGTTCACCCTCTACGACCTGACCTTCTTGACCCTGCCGAGGGCGCATACCTTTGAGAATCGGCTACATTGCACCCGCGGACTAGCCCGAGCCCTGGCGCGCCGAAAGCAGCCGGCGAGAGTTGGTCAGCCATTTGTCGCTAGGGAAGGTCGCGGGCGAAGAGATTACCGTGGTGTATCCGGCGGCTGACGAGCGCTTCGCGGTGGTTCCAGAGGCAGAAACGTGGCGCGTTCGAGAAGCCCATGGCCTCGATCAGCCCTACCTCTTGAGTGTGGGTACCCGCGAGCCGCGCAAGAATCTGCCGCGCCTGATTGAGTCATTCGCCGCCCTGCCTAGGTCGGTGGTTGGCGATCGGCTCTTGGCGATCGTCGGTGCCGAGGGCTGGCCGGGCGGCGAGGAGGAAGAAGGGCCGGGGGCGGTGGTCACCCGGCTTGGTCTCGAAGAGCGAGTCCGCTTCCTCGGTCGGGTGGCGGACACCGATCTTCCAGGCCTCTACGGCGCTGCCGATCTGTTCGCCTATCCCTCCCTGGCCGAGGGCTTTGGCCTCCCGCCTCTCGAAGCCATGGCCTGCGGTACCGCGGTGATGACCAGCGACAGTTCGTCGCTGCCGGAGGTGGTGGGGGAGGCGGCGATGCTCGTCGAGCCAGCCAAGGTCGATTCGATCCGCGACGGGATGGCCCGCGTTCTGGGCGATCCAGAGTTCGCGGCTAGACTGCGCCAAGCGGGACTGGAGCGGGCACGGCGGTTCTCCTGGGAGCAGTCGGCGCGGTGCTTGGTCGAGAGTTACCGGGCGGTCCTTGGAGTCGAAACCGTGGGGCTCCAAACTGGCCACCCGCCTGGTTCTTCGGAGAATGCTCAGTGAGAGATCTGACCGCTTGCACCATCGTGTCGAAGAACTACCTGCCCTTTGCGCGAGTCCTGGCGCGGTCGTTTCTGGAGCATCACCCCCGATCTCGGGTCTTTGTCTGTTTGGTGGACCAGATCGACGGCTGTTTTGATCCCGCGGACGAGCCCTTCGAGGTCATCACCGCCGATCGACTGGGGATCGAGCGCTTTGAGGACTTCAGCTTCAAGTACACCATTCTGGAACTCAACACCGCCGTCAAACCGGCCTTCCTGCGTCATCTTTTCGCCCATCACGGGGCGGAGAAATTGATCTACTTCGACCCCGACATCCAAGTCATGGATCGCCTCGTTGAGCTGAGCGCGGTGCTCGACGAGCATACGGTGGCGCTGACACCGCACCTGGACACTCCGATTGACGACGAATATCTGCCGGGCGAGACCCACATTCTTCAGGCCGGTGCCTACAACCTGGGGTTTATCGCCCTGTCGGGCGCGGCGGCGGCCAAGCCGCTCCTCGACTGGTGGCATCGCCGGGTCTACGACCGCTGCGTGGTCGACATCCCCAAGGGACTCTTCGTCGATCAGAAGTGGATCGACTTGGTGCCGAGTTTGTTCTCTGGCGTTCATCTGCTCAAGGACCCCGGCTACAACGTCGCCTATTGGAACTTGCATGGTCGCACGGTGACTCTCGAGGATGCGCCGGGGGCCGAGGGCAGGGCGCGGGTCAATGGCCGGCCGCTTCGGTTCTTTCACTTCAGCGGCTTCGATCCGCACGATGTGGAGCGGGTGTCGAAACACCAGAACCGCTTTCGTCTGGGTGACATTGGCCAGGCAAAGGAACTCTATCTGGCCTACCGCGAGCGGCTATTGGCGGCGGGATGGCGGGAGACTCGCGGCTGGGCTTACGCCTACGATCGGTTCGCGGACGGTACCCGCGTGCCGGACATCGCCCGTTCTTTCTACCGTTCGCAAGGGCCCAGCCGGCTGCGCTTTGGCGACCCCTTCGCCACCGGTGAAGGGAGCTTCTTCGAGTGGATGCGCGAAGGGGCCAAAGGCAGGGGCGAGGGTGGCCTTTCGAGGTTGCTCCACCACCTCTATCGCTCGCGCGACGATTTGATCGAGGGCTATCCTGACCCCTTTGGGCGCGACCGACTCCGCCTCGGCGAGTGGTTGCTGGAAGCCGGACCGGCGGAGTATCGGCTGGATGATCTCTTCCTCGAACCCTTCGCCATGTTGCGGGACGGGGAGGCTGGTGGGTCCGCGGGGGCGAGCGCCACGTCGCCTCGCGGCCCGCGGATGTCGCTGGCCGCCAAGGCCCGCCGGGTGGCTGGCCGCCTCTACCGCGGTAGCCTCGCCAAGAAAGTCAAATATCACCTCAAGCGGTCGCTGGGAGAGGAACGGGCCAAGGCGCTCAAGCGCCGCCTGCGCCCGGGCCGGCCCGTCGTCGAGGGGCCTGGTCGAGGGCTCATCGCCAGCGATGTTTCGCGGCTAGCGATCACCCGTCATGGGGTCAACATCTGCGGCTACATCAGCGCCGAGAGCGGGATGGGGGAAGGGGTCCGCGGCTTGATCCGCTCCTTGAAGTTGGCGGGGATTCCCTATTCGCTGTGCAACCTCGAACTGGGCGTGGCCTCGCGGACCGGCGACCGCTCCTTTCAGGATTTCTCGGACAACTACGACTACGACATCAACCTCTTCTTCGTCAATGCCGACCAGGTGCCACATATTTTCGAGCAGCTGAGCCACGAGAAGTTCCGCCGCAAGTACAACGTCGGCTACTGGATGTGGGAGCTGGAACAGTTTCCGAGACGTTGGGATTCTTCCTTCCCCTACTTTCACGAGATCTGGACCGCCAGCAGCTTCTGCGCGGACGCCATCGGCGCCGCCTCGCCGGTTCCGGTGCGCAAGGTGGGGCTGCCGGTGGGCTTCGAAGCACCCGAGGAGGCGGTGTGCCAAGCGCTAGAGCGCCGCCTCGGCCTACCGAGCGAGCCCTTCACCTTCCTCTTCATCTTCGACTTCCTGAGTTACCCGGAGCGCAAGAATCCCCTGGGGCTGGTGCGCGCCTTCCAGCGCGCCTTCAAGACCGACGAGCCGGTTCAGCTGGTACTCAAGACGATCAACTCCCAGTTCGCTCAGGATGCGGTCGACGAGCTGAAGGCGGCGATCGGCGACTATTCCGTAATCCTGGTCGACGAGTACCTGAGCAAAGACGAGGTGCACGCTCTGGCGTCGTTGGCCGACTGCTATGTGTCGTTGCATCGCGCCGAGGGCTTTGGTTTGACCCTGGCCGAGGCGATGGTGCTCGGCAAGCCGGTGATCGCCACCGCCTATTCGGGCAACACGGACTTCATGAACGTCAACAACAGTTATCCGGTGCGCTACCGGTTGGTCGAGATCGAGGAGGACTTAGGGCCCTACCCGGCCGGCGCTACGTGGGCGGAGCCAGACGAAGATCACGCCGCGCGGTGCATGCGCCTGGCCTTCGAGAGGCCGGCGGAAGTTGCGGCACTCGCCGAGAGGGCACGGGCGGACATCGCCAGCCATCACGGTGTCGAAGCGGTGGCGGCCATCTTGGTACAGAGGTTCCAGCGAATCTATGAGCGGGTCAACGGTTCGTCGGGCGAACAGTTTGGCCTAGCTGGTGGGCCGGGTTCCGAGACCAAGCCCCGCGAGGGTGAGCAATGAATCGGTGGCAAGGCGGAGCTGGTCAGAAGTCGCCGAAAGGCGGCTGGTGATCGCAGGCCAGCAACGCGCGATTTTCCTAGTCCTGGCGGTGGTTCTGCTGGGGCTAGCGATCGCTCTACCGGTGGCTCCCGGGCCGGGGCCGGAGGAAGCGACCTACCTGCCGATGGTGCAGAGTCTGTGGCATGACCACGACCTCGCCTTCGCGCGCGCGGATCTCGGCCGAGGGCTCGAGCGGTGGTCCGAGGGGCCGCGCGGGGTAGCCCTGCTCAGCCGAGATGCCGGCACGACCTCCTACTTCGATCGGCCGCTGGCCTATCCGCTGGCCGTGCTGCCCTTCTATGCCGTACTGGGCGACCGTGGGTTGCTGATCTTCAATGTCCTCTTGTGGCTGGCCTTTGCCGCCGCGCTGCTGGTGCGGCGTCGCTTCGAGGAGGCGCCATCGCTCGTTTGGTGGCTTGGTTTCGTCATCGCCACGGCGGGAGTGGGCTACCTCTTCCGCGCCCAGGCCGAGACCTTCGTGATGCTCTCACTCTTTGCCGCTCTCTGGCTCTGGCGCCGTGGACGGTCGCGGCCACCGGCAAGATCGAACGCCGGCTGGCGCGGGAGGATTGGCTTGAGCGTCGCTGGGCTAGCGATCGGCATGGCGGCGGCGCACACCCCTCTGGCGTGGATCTTCGCGGTGGCGATTCTCGTCGACCTCCTCGCCGGGCGACGGTTGAATAGCTTGGTCGGCTTCTTGAGCGCGGTGTTGCTGGTGACCCTGGCCCTCAGTTCGGTGGAGCGGCGACTGGTCGAGGGAGTGGAAGGACCGACCACACTGCGCGCTCGCTTTCATGGCGACTATCCAGTGTCCGCCACGGAGGCTAGGCGGAGAGGAAGCTGGGAGCGGGCGCTCCAAGGGATCGCGTTGGCGAACGTCCAGGCAGAGGGCGGTAGCATCGATGCGCACAGTAGCGGATTCGACCTCGACGGCCTGGGTGGGCTGAGAAACGCTCCCCGCAACCTTCTCTACCTGTTTGTGGGGCGCCACCTCGGTATGCTCGCCTTCTTTCCCTTCGCCTTGGCCGCGCTGTGCGTGGCGGTACTCAGTGGCGGAGGGGATCGCCAGCAGCGGCTACTTCTCGCCGCCGTGGGGGTGGCGCTGCTGGTCATCGTGTGGAATGGTCCGCGGCGAGACTCGGCGCCGGTCGACATCCTAGGCGACCCCCGGCTGGCGCTGATCGCTCCGGCACTGTGGCTGGTGGCCGGCCGGCGCGGTCAAGTCAGCCGACGCGGTAATTTCAGCCAACGCAGTCAAGTCAGCGGTTCCTTGCCTTGGCTTGCGGCGGCGCTGTGGACGCTGCCGGCGGTGGTGGCCGCCTTGCCGACCTCCGCTTCGAAACCGGCCCTCGCGACCGTTCTCTCTGGCCCCAAGTTGCCGCTGGAAGTGACCCTGGCCGCGGCTGGCCGTCTTCCCGGATACGCGGCTCGGCTGTGGGGCGAAGAGGACTTATGGTTGGTTCCCCGCGCGACCTTCTTTGTGGACGAAGGGCGC
>QIHU01000059.1 GCA_003231035.1 Acidobacteriota bacterium | reverse complement strand
CACCGGCCCCTCGAATACCTTGGGTGTCGCCTCGGTCACCTTCACTACATCCTCCCTCGGCGGCAGCGGTTTCACCGCCGAGGTAACGGTCGATCTGTCGACGCTGGTCGTCGATCCAACCACCAACCGGCACTACTTCCACCCGCTGGACGGAGAGTTCAACTACTGGGCACAACTGACCGGGCTGTAGAGGGAGCAGCTCAGCACCGATCCCCGCTACTCCAAGAACTCAAAGGCCACCTGCCGATGGCCATGGCGGATTCGGTAGGTGGAGAAATCGCGGCGATTGAGGCTGAAGATTCTCCGTGTGGGAAGCTGTTCCGCCGCGACCACCAGGGAGGCGTCGGCGAGGTCCATTGGAAGGTTCGAGTGGACCTCCATCAGCTCGAACGCCCGTCTCAGGTCAGCCTCTTCCAGAGGCCGCACCGCCGCGCCTCCGGCGAGGATGAACTGGCGCAGGCGCAAGGAGCCAACGCTCTCCGGTGAAAGGATGTGGAAAGCCTCTGTCAGTACGGGGGCGGTGGTCACCATCGGCTGCCGATGGCTCGCGAGAGTCGTGCGGCAGACGGCGTGGTCCCCATCGCGCGGATCAAAGAGGGCGACGATGGGCCCGGTGTCGAGCAGGATCATCGCCCGTGGCGTTTTACAATGGCCTCACGCGCAGCCTGGCGACTGTCGGCTGCCGCCCCGGAAGCGTACCCGCCGGCTCCGAGGTCAAGCTGGCTGTAGACCTGCCAAGCGCAGTTGCCGCTCTCGCCGTGGTGCAAGGTGTCCAGGGAGTGGAGGCCGCGCTTCAAGACCTCTGAAATGGACTGACCTGTGCTCTTGCGGAGCCGATCCAGGATCGCCTCTTCCGTTCCTTACCCTGTATTGCGGAGTGTATTACGAGGAGGGGTCACAAGCAAGGCTGGGCGTGCTGGCAAACTAGGTGGCTGCCAACTAATCGGGGAGCGCTCCAGGCTTGGGCTGACCGTCTCAGCCAATGCGAGACGGAAAAGGTTGGGTAGGTGAACTGCCAACTGTGGAGTTCGAAATCGTCAATGAGGAACCGGCTTGCCCCTAGCTGCGGTTCTGCCGGCGGTTCTTGTTGAGCCAATCCACAGCTCGCCACAAGTCGCCGTTGAACTCTTCTCCCGCCTCGGTTTCAAGCCGACGGATCGTTGTTGCTCGTAAGTCTCCTACAGTGCTGTACGCGTCGAGGAACTCCAAGACGATTTCTGGGGCAGGCCACCCAGGGCTCCAGGAGAGCGCTTCCATCAAGACGTTGGGGTTAGGAGACAGCGTTCCGCGCTCACGCGCTGCAACCATGATTCGACTGGTTACGGTCTGCTTTTGAGGTTGGCTCATCCTCTGCACCACGACCTCTAGGAGTGAGTTCGACAAGTATGGTCGGTCCGTTCGAGAGTGGTGCTGAGTGGCTCCAAGGAGAAGATCGAGATACTCGGAGGCTGCCGCGGAATCCAAGTGCGACAGAATCTTCTCCAGGTGCTTCTTGGCTGAGACGTCGCCTTGGCGTAGCCAATGATTCACCGCAATTCCGTGCAGAAGGGGGAGTACCTCTTCGGCATCTGAAGCATTTAGGGTCGTTGGTGCGAGGAGAGGCAGTAGTCGGAAGGGGATGTTGTCCCTGTCATGAGTTAGTCTGTCCGCTGAGCGCAATCGCTTCAGCGTAGACAGACCATACCTGCGATCAAGCTCTTCGTCCTTGGCGTGTTCGAGAGCAAGATACGCATACACCAAGAGGACAGCGCTGTTCGCATCAAGACGCTCTGAGGAGCTAGCAATACTGTGCTTCAGTTTCATTGCTTCGTCGGCAGGAATAGATTTCCCCACTGGTGACCAGAACATCCATAGCCACCCCCCTGCGAGCGTTCGAATGGACTCTGCAAGAGTGAGCATCCTTGAGAAGACTTGGGATGCATCCGCAGGACTCAGGTTCGAAGCCAGAGCGATCTGCCCGTCTAGAGGGCCGCCGAAGATGTTGAGGTCGTCCTCCTCGATGAGGTCAAGGATATGTTCGAGCGCAGATCGTCGCACGCTGGAAGGTAACTCCCCAGGGAGCGCGACCATGCAGTTGGCGATCCTCTCGATTTCCTTGCTAGTTGCCGAAGCCCTCAACTGAGCAAGGAAAAGAGCCTGCGCTCGATTCACCTGAGCCATGGTGGCAGCTGGGTGGTGAAGCGAGAGAACCTCGGCGATAGCGTTGATCAGGTCGGGATCTCTTCTGGAACCATCGGCCACAGCTGCCGCTAGGAGTCCTTCCAGAGTATCCAGAGATGGTTGACGGAAGAGTGGCCCCAGGGCTCGAACTGCCTCTCCTAGGTACTCCGCTTCTTTCTGCCGCAGTGGCCTTTGATCGATAGAGTGTCTGAGCTTCTCCAGAATCCGCTCAGTGAGTCCAACTGGCAGGCTATCTGTGAGGGAAGGCAAGAGAACGGAGTTGTTGCGAAACCTGAGAGGACTCAGCGTCAAGAGTTCCGCGGAGAGCTGATCTGCCAGGTCCTGAGTCTTGCTTCGAGGAAGTTGCTGGCCGATTGACTGCGCCAAGGCGAGCACTGAAGACAAGAGCGTGGGTGCCCTGGAGTGGCGCTCTTGTAAGAGCATCTCCAGGGACTGGCGACCCGATCTCACGTCGAGATTTGAGACTTGATCAATAAGATTCTCAAGAGTGTCTTCGGCGGTTAGAGGCAACCAGTAGGGTAGGTCAGCGGTAGGGTCAACTTCGAGCGTCAGTCTCTCGACCTGCAGCAATCTCTCCGCGATCTGTCGCGGCTCGGACTGAGGGAGTTCGGATATGAAGTTAAACAGCACCGCTTCGCTCAAGTCTTCCTCTATGGAGTCTGGCTCGAGAGGTAGGGAAACTAAATGCTGCCACCTCTCCTCTGTGTTGTGGCCATCACCGATCGCTCGAAGCAGTTCCAGGAATAGCTCTTCCTCGACTGGTGAGGCTCGGTGTCTGTGCCGTAGTAGTAGGGATTCGTGAAGAGACGCCCGCTCAGGAGCGGAAAGCTGACTCGCTACAGCGGACAGTGCAGTGGAAGTACCAGTCTTCCACAGGGCCAGATGGCTAGGAGCCTCAGATTCCTCCAAAGAGACAGCGCGGCAGGTCTCTGGGTCAAAGTTCTCAAGACCTTCTAAATAGGCGTGCGCTTCTTTGGCGGAGAGTTGGGCGGTATAACGTCTCCACGAATCCTGTTGGGATTCCCTGCGCTGCTCTGTCATTAGAAAGATGCAAAGGCTGGATGCGGGATTGTCTAGGTTGAACTCTGCTCTTCTTGCACTAAGCTCAAGAGCAATTCGCCCTGCTGCATATAGCTCGGTGGATGGCTTCTGAGGATCGGCAAGTCGTCTTCGCAGAATGGCCAGTAGCTCCTTTCTAAGGCGGCGATCGGTACCGACTGTTGCCTGGGTGACGTTCGCAAGAGTTGATGGGGAAATTGACGACAAAGTACGGGAACTGAGAGCTTCGTCGATGAAGTGGAGGCGACTTTGAGGTGGGGCCTTGCGAATCTCGCGATATAGGAACTGATGGTAGAAGAAATCGCTCGCAGGGTTGGCTTGTTCAACGATTGCGAGGAGGCGCCCGGTAGCAAGGCTCTGGTCAGACTGACGTTGATGCGCGATGCGCATTGTCTGGATCCCGACCGCGAGTAGAAGAAGTACCAAGATTGTGGTGCTTACAAGCACCGGATAGTGCCGCTTGGTGAACTTTTTCGCGCGGTAGAGGCGGTTGCCCTTCCGAGCTTGTACAGGGAGACAAGAGAGCTCACGCCCGATATCCTCGCTCAGCTTTTCGACGGAGTGATACCTGTGCTGTGGGTCCTTCCTTAGCGTGCGGGCCACGATTTGGTCAAGGTCGCCATCGAGGCGTCGAGCCAAACGACCAAGGCTACCGGCCTGGAACTTCTCTGCGAAGGTCTCAGCACAGCTGTTTTCAATGGGCCTTGAAGCCAGTTGAAGCACTCTGGCACTTGGAAGTATCGGCTCGTCTTCGCAGATGCTTCGAGCGACCTCAACGAGGTCCCAGCGCTCGATCTCGTATGGCCAGCTTCCTGCGAGGAGGCGGTAGAGGAGTACACCGAGGGCGTAGATGTCGGTCGCGGTCGTTGTGATCTCGCCGCGAATTTGTTCCGGGCTCGCATATTGCGGTGTTAAGGGGCGTTGGCCAGTCTGGGTCAGCGCTGCTCGGTTTGGTAGTTCCTCGCTGATGAGCTTGGCGATTCCAAAATCAAGGAGCTTCGGGATGCCATCGGCCCGAATCAGGATGTTGGCGGGTTTGAGGTCCCGGTGAACGATCAAACTGCGGTGGGCAGCCTGCACAGCTTCGCAGACCCTCTGAAAGAGACGGAGTCGTTGGTCGATGGTATAGCGGTGCTGATCGCAGAATTGGTCAATGGGAAGTCCTTCGACGTACTCCATGATGAAGTATGGACTGCCATCCGCAAGCGACCCCCCGTCGTACAACCTGGCAATGTAGTCATGATCGAGGGCTGCCAGGATACGCCGTTCTTCTTCGAAGCGCTCCTGTCTTCTCTCCGACTCCAAGCCGGGGCGCGCAACCTTGATGGCGACACGCTGCTTGAACTGGTTGTCCGCACGGACAGCAAGGTACACGTTGGCCATGCCTCCCTGTCCGATGGGTTCAAGAATACGATAGGCGGCGATCTGATGACCCGGCGCCAGTGGGGTAGGGAGGATCGGATCGATGAAGCTGGGTGGTTCCAGGAAGCTTCCGGCGCCGTCATTGAGTTCCAAGATCTGGTCGATGTGGTGGCGTGTCGCTTCCGATTCCGATTCGGCTCGGCGATCTAGGAACGGAATTCTCTCCTCGGGTGCGAGAGCCATCGCTTCCTCGAGGATTGGCTTGATTCGTTGCCAAGTTTCAGGATTCATTCGATGCCTTGGCGGTGAGGTGATGAAACAGAAAGGCTCTGGCGGTCTTCCAGTCGCGTTTTACGGTCACTGGAGCGACACTCAGGGTCTCTGCGGTCTCCTCGACGGTGAGGCCCCCGAAGAACCGGAGTTCCACGACCCGGGCCTGGCGAGGATCGAGTCTCTCTAAGGCTGAAAGCGCATCGTCGATGGCAATGGTGTCGTGTCGGGTGGCAGGAGAGAGGTTGAGTACCTCATCCACATTCAAGTGGGCGGCCCCACCTCCTCGCTTCTCTGCCTTCCGATGGCGAGCATGATCCACCAAGGCTCGGCGCATGAGGCGCGAGGCGATGGCGAAAAAATGAGCCCGGTTCTGCCACCGGATTCGGGTCTGATCTACGAGTCGCAGATAGACCTCATGCACGACCGCAGTCGGCTGGAGAGTGTGCCCCTCACGCTCAGCCTGGAAGTGAACGGCGGCGATGCGATGTAACTCGGCATAGACGATGGCCAACAGGCGTTCCTGCGCTTCGTCGTTGCCGCGATTCCAGTCAAGCAGAAGTTGGGTGACGTTTTCGAGTGCGTTCATGTCAGTCGTGTGGCTCTCCTTATCTCTTCAAGCGCAAGACGGGCGCTCCGACGTCTCATTCGTTTGCACTGTAGTCGCTACCCACGCCGTACAATTGAATTTTGACACTTGATCGGCGGGACGGACCAGGATGCTAGGTCGAAATCCTGGATCTTCTAGTATTCTCTAGCGATGGGAACCCAGCCGGTCATTGAAACTCGGGATCTGACCAAGCACTACGGCACAACCGTGGGCCTCGAAGGCTTGGACCTGGAAGTTGGGCAAGGGGAGATCTTCGGTTTTCTGGGACCTAACGGCGCCGGCAAGACCACCACGATCCGCTTGTTGCTCGATTTGATTCGTCCGACCCGGGGCACGGCTCGGCTGTTTGGTT
>QIHU01000243.1 GCA_003231035.1 Acidobacteriota bacterium | reverse complement strand
TCCCGGTATCGACCCCGCCCCCGATCCCGAAGCCCTGCGCGAAGCGGTCAGCTTCGGCGGCTTCCGGCTCGCCGACCGCACCAACGTGGCCAGGGTCAAGATGGTCGCCGGGGGCTCGACGGTGGTCCTCCAAGACGGCGACCTCAGCCAGCGGCGCACGGTGAGTTGGCCGAACTCCTCCAGCCTCGTTGGAGGAGGCTCCCCCAAGGACCGCGACGAGCGGATCGAACAGGCCCGTGAACTCTGGCGCCAGGCGGTGGCCCGTCGACTCGGTGGAGCCGAGCACCCCGGCCAGACCCTCTCCGGCGGCCTCGACAGCCGAGCGATCATGGCCGAAGCCAGGGCGCAAGGTTCAGCGTGGACGGCGGTGAGCTACGGCATGGAGGGTTGCGACGACGCGCTCTACGCCCGTCAAGCGGCGCGAACCGCCGGTGCCGAGTGGAAGTTCGTCCCTCTCTACGAAGAGAAGCCGCCCGATTGGCTGGATCGGCGCGGCGTCCACATCCAGGCCACTGATGGCCTGATCCAGTTGACCGACCTGCTGCACATGGAGTGCCTGCCGGTGCTGCGCCAGCTCGACCTCCACCTCTCGGGCTACCTCGGCGATATGGTCTGCGGCAACACCTTCGACGCGGTGCGCGATGGCGCCAGCTTGCTCGCCGCGATTCCCTTTAGCGGCTCGCCGCTGGGCTGGACTTTGGAACGCGCTCTGAGCTGGGCCAGCGACCAGCTGGGCCAACTCGCCGGCACGCCGGGTTACTTCACCATGTTCAACCACAAGCTGCCGCAGGCGATCCATCGGATCTTTCAGGCTTACATACCCTGGATGCGCGTCCGCACCCCATTCCTCGATTACCAGCTTTTCGATTTCTTTTCCAGCTTCGACGGCGACACCCGTATCGACCTCTACCACCGTATGCTGCGCACCAGCTACCCGCGGCTCTTCGCCATCCCGGAGCAGACCACCGGGCTGCCCATCTTGACGCCAAAATGGAGAGTGCAGGCAGAGCGGGCACGCCGCTTGGTTTCCCGCAAGGCACAGCCGTGGCTCTCCCGGATCGGCGTCGATCTAGCCCCAAGAGTCCGTTCCTATTTCGACGAAGAAACCCACTGGCGGCAGCCGGAAACGCGGCGGCGCATCGAAGGGGTGATCCTCGCACCCGACTCGCTGTGCTGCGAGATTCTAGGCCGTGAAGCGGTCACCACCGCGGTCAAGGTCTGGCTCGACCAAGGGGTCGGCCCGGTACAAGTGCTCGCCGCCCTCTACGTCTACGAGATCTATCACCGCGATCTACCTACCCACCTCAGCGCCCGCGAGCGAGGCTGAGGAGCATGCGATGGTTCGAGGGCAGCGCCGCTCGTTTCCTGCTCTACCGGCTCGGTCTGCGCGCGGCTGACACGCAGACCACCGCCGCCGAACGCGACTGCCTGGCACGCCACGCCGCGGGGCGCCGCGCCCTGGTCGAGATTGGGGTCATGCACGGGGTCAACACCGGCCTGCTGCGTTCAGTGATGAGTGAGAACGGCGAGATCGTCGGCATTGACCCGCATCCGAAGGGGCGGCTGGGAATCAGCTTCGAGCGCCGAATCGCGCTCGCCGAGTTGCGCCGCCACCGGCGCGGCAAGGCGCGTCTGCTGCGCCAGCTGAGCCACGAGGCCGCCGCCGAGTGGGGGGATCGCCCGATCGACTTCTTGTTCGTCGACGGCGATCACTCCTGGGCGGGCATCGAGCGCGATTGGCACGACTGGAGCCCACGCATCGCGCCCGGAGGGTTGGTCGCCCTCCACGACTCGCGCAGCGTCCCCGAACGGCCCGATCTCGACAGTGTCCGCTTCACCGCCGAGATGATCCTCCCCGACCCGCGCTTCCGGCCCATCGACAGCGCCGACAGCCTGACCGTGGTCGAGAGAATCGCGGACGAGAGAGTCGCCGACATCGCGGGCGCTAGCGGGTGAGCCAAGAAGACGGCTACCGCTCTCTGGTCGGCAAGGGGATCTTCTGGAACTCCTCCTTCCAGGTGATTCAAACCCTGGTTACCTTCGGAGCCATGCTGGTCCTGGTGCGCATCATCCCGCCGGCCGAGTACGGGCGGGCGGCAGCCGTGGCCGGCCTCCTGGGGCTGATCAACGCCCTCTCCTGCTCCGCCTTCATGGCCCAAGCGCTGCAATTGCCGGAAGGGGTCGAACCCGATTGGCGGCTCCATTTCTCGGCCGGCATGTGGATCCAAGCCGGCTTGAGCTTGCTGACCCATGGCCTGGCCGGTCTGTGTTGGTTCCTACCCACCTACCGGCCGATCGCGCCGCTGTTGCACGTCGGCGCCCTGGGACTCTTGATCGACTGGCCCGGTCAGCTGCGCACCGCCATGCTGCGCCGCGAGATGGACTTCCGACGGTTGCGAGTAGCCCACGTCATTGGAACTCTCGCCGGCGTCACCACCAGCCTCGCCGTCGGCCTGGCGGGCGGCGGCGCTTGGGCCATCGTGCTGGCCAACAACGTCGTTTTGGCGATCCCGCTAACGGTGGAGATTCTCTTCTTCGCCCGCTGGCGTCCCGGCCCCGGCTGGTGGCGCTGGCCATCCTGGAAGAGCTACCGGCCGGCCCTCGCCTTCGGCATCCAACAGGCGGGTTCGACCGGCCTGCGGGTCTCGCGCACCGCCCTCGAAGCTGCCCTCTTGCCGGCGCTGCTCGGCTTTGGAGCGATGGGACTCCTCAACCGGGCCATCGCCCTGTTCAACACTTCGGTCGGTCGGGTGATGTCGGTCCTAGTGGACACCGCCTACCCCCTCCTGCCCCGCTTCGCCGACGACCGAAAGCGCTTCGCCACCTACTCGACCGCCCTGATCCAGGCGGTGCTGCTGCTCTCGATCGGCGGCGCCGTCTACCTAGGGCTGGAAGGGCGGACCGTCTCGCGGGTGCTCTACAGTCAACGCTGGGAGGCAGCCGACCCACTGCTCTGGCCGGGGGCCTTGATCGGCCTCGCCGTGGTCACCTTCACCGCTGCCTCCAGCGTCATCCTGGCCCAGAATCGGCTGCGCAAGGTCTTCCTGCTCAACTTCCTAACCGCCTGTCTGGGGCTGCCGATGATCGCCGTCGCCGCCTACGGTGGAGGCATCGAAGGCTACGCCTGGGCGGTCGCCGGTGGCCAGCTGGTGGCTGCCGCCACGGCGCTCGGCCTGGCCTCGAAGTATCTGCGCCCAGGGTGGACCCGTTCCGCCCTGCTGGTGCCGATCACCACTGCCGCCGTCGCCACCGCTGGCTGGTGGGCTCTATGTTCAATCGTCGAGCTCCCCTCACCACCGGGTAGACTGGCGTTAACCGCACCGACCTTCTGCCTGGCGGCCGGCGTCGCCCTACGGGTTCTCTTCCCCGGCTACCTGGCTGGCGTTTTGGCACAGCTGCCGCGCGGCGAACACCTCTTGCGCTGGCTGCGGCTGCCCAGCCCACCGCACCCTGGATGAGCAAGCGATCCTGATGACCACCCTAGCCCTGCGCCGCCGCGCCGAAATGTCCACGGTGAGCACGCTCGCCCGCTCCAAGCTGTTGACCCTCGCCATCCCGGTGGCGTTGCTCGCCTGGCTCCTTTGCAAGGACTGGATCGCCGCCCCCTGCATCCTCGTCCTGGCCTTGATCTGGCACTACCTGAGCGACGACGAAGGCCCTCCGGTATTGGCGCTGGCGCTGACCTTCCAGTGGTTTCAGGTCACCTCCGGCCTGCTCTACTACGGCTTCACCGGCAGGGCGGTGGAAGCGGTGTTGCTCTCCGACTACCGGCCGATGGTGCTCATCGGTCTCGGCTGCCTGCTCGCTCTGCTCGCCGGCTTGACCTTAGGGATGCGCTTCGGCCCCGCCAGCCGACGCCACGGACGGCCCGCCTTCGCCAGCGCCCTCACCCCCGTTCTCCTCGGTTATGCCATCACCACCGCCGGTATTGGTCTGGTGCAACCCTTGGCCTGGCGGTTCAGTGTCTTGACCCAAGGCATTCTGGCGCTGAGTTCGATCCGCTACGTGCTGCTGTATCTGCTGTTTCGCCGTTTCAGCACACCACGCTTCCAGTGGCCGAAAATCGGAGCGCTGCTGACGCTAGAAATGGTGCTCGGCTTCACCGGCTACTTCGCCAGCTTTCGTGAACCGCTGATGTTCCTCGCCCTAGTCCTGCTCGAACAGTTCGACAGCCGCAAGCTGCGCGACTGGCTGCAAGTCGGCGCACTCGCCGCCGGTACTCTCCTCCTGGGCCTCCTGTGGCTGGGAATTCGCACCACCTACCGGGCCGAAATTCGACTGGAAGCCCTGGGCGATTCACGCGTGGAGCGGGCCGAGCGGGTCGCTTCGCTCTCCGGTGAATGGCTCAAGAAAGGGCCCGAGAAAATCCTCACTGACGCCGACTTCTTCGTCCACCGCTTGTGGGCCATCTACTACCCGGCGCTGGCTCTGAAACGAGTCCCCTCCATCCTGCCACACGAGAACGGGCGCATTCTCGGTGCCGCCGTCAAGCACATCTTCACTCCGCGACTGTTCTTCCGAGACAAAGCGGTGCTCGCCTCGGACAGCGAACTGGTGCGCACCTACTCGGGCGTCTGGGTGGCCGGGGCCGAAGCCAACACGAGCATCGCCTTCGGCTACGCGGCGGAGTCGTACGTCGACTTCGGCGTCCCGCTGATGTTCATTCCGGTCCTGCTCTTCGGTCTCTTGATGGGGCTGCTCTACCGCCTCTTCCACCGCCTCATCTGGCACCGCGAGCTGGCGGTGGGGCTGGTCAGCGTCATTTTCTGGTTCAGCCTCTACCTCTTCGAGCGCTCCTGGGTGAAGTGGCTGGGCTCTTCGATCACCATGATGATCTTCCTCGGCGGCGCCGTCTTCGTCCTCGACCGGCTGCTGTGGCACCACCGGCAACGCCCCACCCGGAACCGTTCGGCACTGCGCGCCGAGTTGGCACTGCTCGGCGGCGGCCCGGGCAGAACCGTGGTGCCGCTCGCCATCGGCGGCGAAGGAGAGGGCGACGGCTGG
>QIHU01000777.1 GCA_003231035.1 Acidobacteriota bacterium | reverse complement strand
GAGGGCGAGCAGGGCCAAGGTAGCCGCGTGGAGGAGGCCGGAGAGCCACAGCGACCGACGAATGCCGAAGCGCGCGGGGATCGAGAACAGGCCAACCTGGCGATCGAACTCGCGATCTTGCAGGGCATAGAGGAGGTCGAAGCCGGCCACCCAGCACAGCACGGCCAGGGCCAACACCATCGGCACCGGGTGAATCTCTCCACGCACGGCGATCCAAGCCCCCAGCGGAGCGCCCGAGATACCGAGGCCGAGCACCAGATGGCAAGCCCAAGTAAACCGCTTGGTGAAGGAGTAGCCAAGGATGATGGCCAGCGCTAGGGGAGAGAGTTTCAAGGCTAGCGGGTTCAACCGCCAGGCCGCCAAGACCAGTAAGGCCGAGCTGGCGACGACGAAGAGGAGGACGAAGTGGGGGCTCACCTCACCGCGCGGCAGGGCTCGCTCGACGGTGCGCGGGTTGGCGGCGTCGAGGCGCCGGTCTAGCCAGCGGTTGAAGGCCATGGCGGCGCTACGCGCGGCGACCATCGCCACTGTGATCCAACCGGCCACCGACCAGCTCGGCCACCCGTTGGCCGCCAGCACCATGCCGAGAAAGGCGAAGGGGAGAGCGAAGAGGGTGTGCTCGAACTTGATCATCTCCAGCACCGTGCGCAACGGCCTTAGCGGTCCCTTGTGCACGGTTGCCACGCTCATTGCGGATCTACCTTCCAGCGCAAGCCCGGACGGCCGGGCTCCTCGATGCCGAGTTGATCCAGCAAGCGCAGGAAGTAGTGGTCCAGGAACGAATCGAGCTCTTGGCCGCCGATATAGAAGGCGGGAATCGGCGGCAACAGAACCGCCCCGGCGTAGGCCAGGCGGCGAAGGTTTTCAATGTGCACCAGATTGAGCGGTGTCTCGCGAAAACCGACCACCAGCGGCCAACGCTCCTTGAGCGCCACCGCCCCGGCGCGGTGGATCAGGGTACGGGCGGAACCCGCGGCCAACGCGCCGAGGGTGCCAGCGCTACAGGGCAAGATCACCGAGCCGCTCAACGGGTAGGAACCGGAGGCGATCGGCGCTCCCAGATCGTTGTCACGGTGAATCTCGATCTTAGTTCGCGCCGCTTCGTTCAGCCCCGCCGCGGCAACCAGTTCAGCGGCGCCGGTCTTGCGCTCACCGAGCTCGTGGCGCAACACTTGGCTGGCTCCGGCTGAGACCACCAGATGGATGCGCTCTATGGCGCTCAGGCCGGCCAACGAGGCCAGCGCGTGGCGCGGCAGGAGCATCCCTGAAGCCCCGGAAACTAGCAATGCGACTCGCTGGCCCATGAGGTCGGTAGGCTATACTAATTTCCAACGCTACTTTCAAACCTAACCAGGGTTTGCACCCTCTATCCAGCCGATCACCGAGACACCGTTCAAACCCGTAGTGGGCGCTCACCCGTGTTGGCGCGGCCTAACGCGCTCCTCACCCGTGGCGAACATCGGCTCTGCATCAGATGGCATCGACTAAGGAGAGATATTTTGAGTCCTTGGTGGCTTCGACCTTCTAACGACGACAACGCCCAAGACAAGAATTCGACCGACGAACCCGCCAAGACGGAGTCGCCCCCGGTACAACCGGAGCCAGAGCCGGCCGAGGAGAAACCACCGGTCGCCCAATCCGCGCCGCGCCGCGATGATTGGCGCTCAGCGGCCCCGCGACTTCAAAGCAACGACAGGGAAGGTGCGGACGACGACGGTGACGATGCGGATGACGGCGACGACCAAGAGTCCTCAGCCAGCACCAGCCCGCGCACCTCCAGCCGTCGGCGCGGGCGGCGCGGGCGCGGCTCGCGCGGTGGCCGCGGTCGGTCCTCCGATCGCTCGGACGCCGGCCCCACCAGCCCCACCGCAGAGGCCGAGCCCACAGCGGCACCCTCGGCGCCACCTCCACCCCGCGACAAAGGGCGCAGCCACAGCTTCGACGCCAGTGACCTTCTTTTCGAGCTCGCCTCCGCCACTGAGATGATCGGCCCCGAACGCAGCTCCTCGTTCGCCGACGAAGCCAAGATCGCCCTGTTCTGTGACTTGGAGAACATCGCGCTCGGGGTGCGCGACTCGAAGGAGGTCAAGAAGTTCGACATCAACCTGGTGCTCGAACGGCTGCTCGAAAAGGGCAAAATTATCGTCAAGAAGGCCTACTGCGATTGGGACCGCTACAGCGAGTTCAAACGGCCGTTTCATGAGTCGGCCTTCGAGATGATCGAGATCCCGCAGAAACGCTACTCCGGCAAGAACAGCGCCGACATCAAGATGGTGGTCGACGCGATGGATCTTTCGTACTCGAAGGAACACCTCGACACCTTCGTCATCCTCTCCGGTGACAGCGACTTCTCTCCTTTGGTGTCGAAGCTCAAGGAGAACAACAAACGGGTGATCGGAGTCGGCGTCAAGGGTGCCTCGTCGAAACTCCTGATCGGCAACTGCGACGAGTTCATCTATTACGAAGACATCTGGCGCAGCCGCGGTGTCGCACCCACGGTCGAAGGGCTATCGCCCAAATCCACCGAGGCTTTCGCCCTGATGATCGACTCCATCCAAGCGCTGGTGCGCGAGAACAAGACGGTGCTCTGGGGCTCGATGATCAAGCAGACGATGCAGCGCAAGAACCCTTCGTTCAACGAGGGCTACTACGGCTACGGCAGCTTCTCGGAACTGCTCGAGGACGCCGCGACGAAGAAGCTGATCAACATCAAGATGGACAAGCGGGCCGGCTCCTACATCGTCACCGGCTCGGCCAGGAAGTAGGGCCAACCACAAAGAACGTTGGCGGGCAGGGTTGCCGGTTAACCCTGCTCGTCGTCCCCCTCTTGGCGCTCCCGGCGTTGGCCGAAAACTAGCGGTTGATCCCAGCCGGGACGGGCCCAGCTGTGCAGCTTGCCTGGAATCGGCTGCAAGCCATTGGCGACCAGTTTCTCGCCCAGGAGTTCCAAGAAGCGGCGGCGACCTTCAACAACGCCGAGGTTGATCGAATGTTCGCGGGCAACTCCGCGGTGCTCCTCGAGGAGCCGCAACGAGTGGGTTTGCACCTTCGGGCTGCACGCGAGGATCCGGCTGTAGGCGACTCGCTTGGGCTTGAACAGGTGGAGAGGTTGGTAATAGACCGCGTCTGGATCCACCCTCACCGAGGGCTTCCCCGCGGTCTTCCAGATCTTGAGTAGGCTGGCCCAAATCAAGGTGCTGTAGCCCAGCAGCGAGGTGAAGGCTCGATCCCAGGCCCAACCCTGTGGCCCGCGTAACCACCAGATCGCCACCGCCAAGACGGCCAACAGCCCCATTCCCCAGATCATCGCGCTCTTGCACGAGGAGCGCACCCAGGGCCGGAAGGCGAAGTCAGATTGGGGAGGAGAGGAGTCAGCCACGGTCCGCGCATGCTACCTCGCATAGGCTCGTGCCCTCCACAGGCTAAACTCCAGTCTTCATGGAAGATTCAATTCTACGCCTCTGCCTGTGGTCCGGGCCCCGCAACGTCTCGACCGCCCTGACCTATTCCTTCGCCCAGCGCTCCGACACCCAGGTGGTCGACGAACCGCTCTACGGCCACTACCTGCGCTGCTCTGGAGCGCCCCACCCCGCTGCCGACGAGGTGATGGCGGCGATGGAGACCGACGGCGAACGGGTGGTGGAGACGGTCATTCTCGGGCCCAGCGCGCGGCCCGTCTTGTTCCTCAAGCAGATGGCCCACCACCTGCTGGAAGTCGATCGCGCCTTCTTGTCCCAGGTCACCAACCTTTTCTTGGTGCGCGACCCGGTCGAGATGTTGCCCTCCCTGGTCCACCAAGTGGCCGAGCCCACCCTCTACGACACCGGCCTCGCGGTGCAATCGGCCCTGCTCGAAGAGCTTCGCGAAGAGGGCCAGGATCCGGTGGTGCTCGACTCGCGCCAGCTGCTGCTCAACCCGGCCAGTGTCTTGCGCCAGCTTTGCGCTCGCCTCGGCTTGCCATTTACCGACGCCATGCTCTCGTGGCAACCGGGACCCCGGCCGGAAGACGGCGTCTGGGCTCCCCACTGGTACCACAACGTTCACCGCTCCAGCGGTTTTCTACCCTACAAGGCCAAAGAGAAGCCCTTCCCAGAACAGCTCGAGCGGTTGCTCGAAGAATGTAGGCCACACTACGAAACCCTGGCCGCGGCAGCACTCCGCGCGGAAAACTAACTGTGCAGCAGTACGATTCACGCAACGAGGATATCCAAGTCTGGGTCGGCGACCGGCTCGTCCCCCGCGCCGAGGCCAAGGTTTCGGTCTTCGACAGCGCGGTGCAGGGCGGCGACGCGGTGTGGGAAGGGTTGCGCGTCTACGGCGGACGCCTCTTCGCCCTCGACGCCCACCTCGACCGCCTCTTGGCCTCCGCCCGCGCCATGGCCTTCGCCGAGATCCCCAGCCGCGAGGAGGTCCGCCAAGCCCTCTTCGCCACCTTGCGCGCCAACCGCATGCGCGACCAAGCGCACGTTCGCTTGACCCTCACCCGTGGCGAGAAGATCACCTCCGGCATGGACCCTCGACTCAACCAGGCGGGCCCCTGCTTGATCGTGCTCGCGGAACACAAGCCACCGATCTACGCCAGCGCCGGTATCCGGCTGATCACCTCGGCCATTCGCCGCAACTCGCCGCAGTGTGTCGACTCGAAAATCCACCACAACAATTTGATTAACAACATCCTGGCCAAGATCGAGGCCAACCTGGCCGGCGTGGACGACGCCCTGATGCTCGATCTCGACGGCTTCCTCTCAGAGACCAACGCCACCAATATTTTCGTGGCGCGCCACGGAACTCTGCTCACCCCCCACGCCCACAGCTGCCTGCCGGGGGTCACCCGAGCATTGGTCCTCGAGATCGCTCAAGGGCACGCCATCCCGGCCGAGGTGCGCAATCTCTCGCTCTCGGAGATCTGGAGCGCCGACGAAGCGTTCACCACCGGCACCATGGGCGAGTTGAGCCCGGTCTTGGAAGTCGACGGCCGCACCCTCGGTGACGGCCAACCGGGGCCGCTAACCC
>QIHU01000836.1 GCA_003231035.1 Acidobacteriota bacterium | reverse complement strand
TGGCCGGATCGCAGCGCCGAGGCTCCACCATCTCTTCCTTGTTGGTTCTATCCATGGCGGCGCTCGGCGGCAGTTTTGTGCCATTGCAGAACCTGCCCTCCGCGATTCGCAGCTTTTCGCCGATCTCGTTGAT
This sequence comes from Acidobacteriota bacterium, assembly GCA_003231035.1. Lineage (GTDB taxonomy): Bacteria > Acidobacteriota > Thermoanaerobaculia > Multivoradales > SZUA-115 > SZUA-115. The sequence continues at coordinate 7,019 of QIHU01000836.1, read as the reverse complement.
CTATTGGGCCAACTCCGGCTATATCGATTTGCTACGCGGAGCCGACCTGGTCGGAGTCGCGACCCAGATCGGCGTGCTGGCAGGTATTGGTTTACTCTTGCTGGCGATCGGTACGCGCTTGTTGGAACGCCGAATCCTGGCTGGAAAGTAGGGGGAAGCCAATGCGCAACATTCTTCGGATCGCGGCCAACGACCTACGCTTGACGGTCAAGGACCGAACGTCGGTGATCTGGCTTATCCTCTTCCCTTTGGCGCTGATCTGGTTCTTCGGTCAAATGGACGGAGGAGCCAACCCCTCCGCTCCACAGATCTCGTTGACCGTGGATGATCAAGACGGTGGTTGGTTGGCCCGAGAACTGGTGGCGGAACTCGCCTCCGAGCAGGTCGCCTTGGTCGACCTGGCCAATTTGTCCCCCGATGAGGCCAGCCCCGCGAAAGTGCGCACCTTGGTCATTCCACCGGAGTTCACCGCGCGTCTTCTCGCTGGCGAGAAGCAGAAGCTCCGCTTGGAGGCGGAGGCGGGTACTTCCGCCAACTTCGGCTTCGCGGCTCAGGTCCACATTCTGCGCGCCGCGGGCCGCACTCTCGGCCGACTGGCGGAGGTGGAGATCGCGGGAGTGGCAGCGGGGGGCAACAGGGGGCCGCGAGAGAGCGCCGAGGAGTCCCGGATCCGTTCCTTCCGGGCCCTGGGCGATCGCTCGCCGTTGATCGAATTGGCGGTTTCCAATGCTGGCCATGGTCGCCCCGTTCCCACCGGCCGTGCGCAGAGCGTTCCCGGCATGCTGACCATGATGGTGATGATGATGACGCTGAATATCGGCGCCGTCTTTTTGACCGTCGAAAAACAGGAAGGGATGCTGCGCCGGCAGGCGGCGATGCCGCTGGCGCGATGGCAGATTTTCATGGGGAAAGTCGCTGGACGACTCCTGGTCGCGGGGTTGCAAGCAACAATTCTAGTGCTGGCCGGTCGCTACCTGTTCGGCGTTTCTTTCGGCAACTCGCCGGTGGCCCTGGTCTCGCTCCTCGCCGCCTACTGTTTCTCCGCCGCCGGACTAGCGATCCTCCTCGGCTCGCTCCTCTCGACCCCGGAACAAGCGGAGTCGGTCAGTTGGATCTTGAGCATGCTCCTCGGCGCCCTGGGTGGTTGCTGGTGGTCGAGTGAATTGATGCCCAAGTGGCTGTGGACCGCCGCCCATGTTCTGCCAACCGCCTGGGCGATGGACGGCTTTCACGCCCTGATCTCCTTCGGCCGAGGCTTTGAGGGTGTTGCCCTTCCCGTCGTGGTGCTGACCGGTTTCGGCCTCCTCACCGCGGCTCTCGGTAGCCGGTTTCTGCGCTACGAATAGCCTGTCCCAGTATTGCTAGTCTCCGTCCCAGTCCCAGAATAAATCCTTGTTGGTCAGCTCGGACTCTGCCTCGGATGTGTAGGCAGCGGGTTCTTCAGGTATCTCTAGCGAGGCAGCGACGGGGACGGCTCCCTGGACGATCTCTGCTTGCTCTTCGAGGTCGCGGGTCTCTTGGTCCCAGTAGTCTTCGCTGCCGAACTGAGGCCAGGCGAGACGGAAGGCGGGGTCGTGCCAGCGGCGGGCGAGCCAGGTGGCGTAGTGGATCAATCGGAGGCCGCGCAGGGGTTCGATCAAGGCGAGGCTGGAACGGTCGAAGTGGCGCAGTTGATCGTAGGCCTCGATGAACAACTCACGGCGCCTCAAGGTCTCGCGGTCGCGGCCGGGTAGGGCGAGCCACAGGTCTTGGACAGCGGGGCCGATGGCCATGTCGTCGAAGTCGAGGAGGCGTAGCTGGCCGTCGCGGTCGAGGATGTTACCCAGGTGGAGATCGGCGTGGATACGGTGGGTGGCGACGCCTTGCAAACTTTGGCTGAGCGCTTGAGCGATGGTCTCGGCGCTGGCGCGGTAGCGGCGCCAGAAATGAGGCGGGACGGTGCGGTGTTCTTCCAGCCAGGCCAGATCGGTGGAGATGTAGTGGTCAACGTCGAGTTGGCGCCGCGACGGCGCCGGGCGGCGGGCTCCAACGTTGTGGAGGATGGCGACCAGCCGGCCCAAGCGGCCCACTTGCTCATCGCTCATCTCGTCCGGGGCTCGACCTGCGCGGCGCCGCGATAGGGTGTAGAAGATCTTGTCGATTCGCTTTAGTGTTGCGCCATCGGGGAAGGGCAGTACCGAGCAGACGGGCAGCTCCTCGGCTTCGAGCTCCGCCAGGAAACTCAACTCCTCGTGGATCTGCTCCTCGCTCCACCGATGCGGCCGGTAGAACTTGGCGATCAACCGGCTCTTGTCGGTCAGCTCGATTTCGTAGACGCGATTCTCGAACGAGTTAAGGGGGTAGCAGAGAGGGCTACAGGCTAGGCCCGCCGCCTCGACCGCGTCGAGTACCTTCTCAGGGGTCAAGGTCAAGAACAGGTCGTCCGCCGGGTCGGCGCCGCCTGCCGCCGGCAACGGCGGTTGGGCTGGGGAGTGAGTGGTCACGACGGGGACTCTACCGCCATGCGGGGGCTTAGCACACCGTCTCGCGAGGATGTAGGGGAGGCAGGCAGGCCGCCCCACCTGCCTCTTGCGGACACCACTGCCCGGTGGTGATCAGTTCTCGGGGTCGTCGAGCTGAAGCGTGAGCTGTTGGCCCGGCGCCAGGCGCCCGCTGGCGCATTGGCTCGGGTCCACCGCCTCGGGCGCGGAAAGTGGGGTCTCCGGTTGCTTGCGCAGGCAGGCTGCGTAGTGGCCCGGCGCGAGTTGGGAGATTTCAACGGAACTGCTCCCCTGCTCCGTGGCGGGGGAGCTTCGTTTGGTCAGCAGAGCCAGTGGCAACTCGGTGCCTTCCTGGAAGAGGGCGAGTTGGAGCTCCTGCCGGCGCAAGTCGGCGAAGTTTGGTAGAAGAAGTTTCAGCTCGCCGGTGCCCTCCTTCAGCGTCAGGCGAAGCGGCTCCGCGCCGAGCCTCACTTGCCGCTGCTGAAAACCGTAGCCCGTCGCTTGCATTGAAGCGATGGCTTGCTCGAAATCCGCGGGGACCTCCAGCGAAAAGGTACCGTCGCTGCCGGTGATCGCCTCTCCTCCTCCGAACTTCGGGGGTAGGCCGCGTACGACGATTCGCACTCCGCCGCCCGGACCTCGCGAAGAGACGACGGTTCCGGTAATCACCTTCTTCTTGTGGCAGCGTAGTTCGATCGGTCCCACTTCGCCCGCTTCTGGCATGGTCACCATAAGCGGGCCGGCTTGGCAGGAGTCCTGACCATCGTCACCCATCAAACTGATGGTACCGGCAGGTAGAGCTCGAAACTCGAAAGCGCCGCGCTCGTCGGCTGTTTTCCACTGAAAGAGAACGATGCTCTTGCCGGCCACGGTGATCTGCCCGTGGCTCACCGGCAGCCCCGCGACATCCACGAGCTTTCCCGTGAGGCGATTGTCCGGCAACTTCAAGGCCACGAAGGCCTCGCCAGACTCACCGGCGTGCACTTCGGCCTCGGTCGTCGTATCAAGGTGGGGCTCCTGGGCCATCACTTGCACCCGCCACGGACCTTCGCGGGGAAGCACGCCGGCGAAGTGGCCCTTCTCATCGCTGTGCAGTTGCACCCGCTTGCCCCCGGAGCGGCCGCCAAAGTATAGGGTCGCGGCCAGCGGCTCCTCCCCCAGGTGAAGGCTGCCCGCGAGCTGGACTTGGGGAATCTCAATGCGGCGCACCTGGCTCGTGTCGACGAGCCAAGGCTGGGTTGTGTTGTTAAAGAGGCGATTGCCTCGCTGGTCTGAGATCGCGACATAGATCTCTCCCGGGCTGAGCTCATTGAGTACCACGAGACCTTGGTCGTCGGCCGTGCCGTCAAAGACGACCCGCGGTTGCCCCGCGTTGGAAGCCGCTCCCGCCAAGCTGTAGGCACGGATTCGCCACGGGTGGCCGTCTAGGTCCAAGCTGGGATCTATTTCGAGGCGCAGCTCTAGCGGACGGGTTAGAACCAGCGGCTCTTTGAGGAAGATCTCGCGCCCTTCCACCACCTGAATCAGGTCGACGAAGGCGGTGGCGTAGCCCGGTTGGCGAACCTCCAAGGCGTAGTGGCCGGGAGCCAAGTCTTTGAAGTGTAGGAAACCCTCCGCGCCGACCTTCTGCTCGACCGCCGTGGACGAGAGGCGCAGAGCCTCTGTGAGATCGGCGGCACAATTGGTGGCGGGCGACAAACGGGCCACGCAGCTCTCGGGGTCGATCTTGGCTCCGTCGATGGCCACCCAGCCGGCGACGGAGGCACCTTTGTGCAGGACGAGGGGCGGCAACTCTCGTTCACCCAGCGGTGGCACCTCAAGGCCCCAGTAGTAGACCGGTGTGAATCCCTCGGCGAGGAGGGTGACATCCAGTTTCCCCGCCGGTACCTCACAGTTCCAGCTGCCGTCGGGAGCCACCGGGCAGAGCCTTGAGCCCGCCGGGCTCGCGGGGCGGCGCAGCACCGCGGGCGTACTGATCGTCTGCAGCACCACCTGCTTTGGCAACGGTTCCTTCTTCGTCGCCGTCTCGGCGTGGCGCAGGGAGCCGCGCACCGTTCCCAGCGGCCAAAGGTCCAACCGAACTTGCTGCTTCTGAACGGGCTGCCCTTCGGGCGGGCTCGCCACCGCAAGGGGCTGGCGCTTGACCCAGAAGCCAGCCAACTCGCCCGAGAGGTCCCAGTGCGACCCCACGGGCAAAGAGAGAGTTACCGGCTGAGTGCCACGCATCGGTTGCCGCAACGGCTCGGCGCCCTCCGATTGTGGGGTCGCCACGAGCGTCCAGGAGGCGTCGAGTTCGACCTCCATTTTCAAATCCAGCACGACCTGGACCGGCCGCATGGTTGGCTTCTCGCCCTCCGCGGGCCTGGCTCCCGCCAAGAGTGAGACGAGGCAGAGGCCCGCGCACAGGGCGCGCGGGCCCGCTGGGCCGCGAGGCGTGTGGGGTCTGTGTGCGTGGGTCCTAGTCAGGATAGCCATGATTCAGAATACCGCAACCGGCGAACAGTTGAGATAGGTGGCTGGGCGGGGACCATCGGTAGCTCACTTGGAACTCGTTCATGGGGCTGGAGCTGGAGCCACAACCCACCGCTGTACCGCCCGCTTGCCTGGCCATGTTAGGGTTCACCCCGCCGGTCTCACCGCCTCCAAATGATGTCTTCCGAGTACTCTCCCATCACCGACTCCGTGGCCGCTCTGGCGGTTGCGCGGGCCGCCCAAGGGGCCGGCTCCTTCGCGCTCGATCTCGAGTTCGTCTCCGAGGATCGCTATATCCCGGAGCTGGCGCTGGTGCAGGTGGGGTGGGGAGAGATCGAGGACCCTGAGGTCGCCGCCATCGACCCTCTCGAAGCCGAAATCCGACCGCTGGCCGAGCTGGTTGCCTCCGCCCAGGTCGCTACCATCGTGCACTCCGGTCAAGGAGACTTGATGCTACTGGCCCGCGAGTTCGGAATTCGCGGGCAGGCGATCTTCGACACGCAGATCGCGGCTGGTTTCTTGGGTATTGGCGACCAGATTGGCTACGCCAAGCTGGTGGAGGAGTTGCTGGAGGTTGAGCTCGACAAGGCGATGCAGTTCACCCGGTGGTTGCGGCGACCTCTCTCGAAAGAACAGGTGAGCTACGCGCTGGACGATGTGCGCTACCTGCCGCGGATCGCGCAACTGCTGCGTCAACAGCTGCTAGAGAAGGGGCGCCTGACGTGGGTGATGGACGAATCCGACCGCCTTGCTGAGAGTGCCGCGCAACTCTCCACTCCCGAGGATGCATACCGTAAGGTCGGAGCTTGGCGTAGGCTGGCTCCGCGTCAGCTCGGCGCTCTCCAGGCTTTGGCCGAGTGGCGGGAGCGCCAAGCGTTGGCACGCAACAAGCCGCCTTCTTGGCTGTTGAAGAACGGAGTCCTCCTCTCGTTGGCCAAACGACTGCCGACCCAGCCGGGAGATCTCGAGGGGATTGACGCTCTGCACCCCGCCACTCGAAAGCGTCGTGGCCAGAAAATCTTGGAGGTGATCGCCAAAGGTGTCGCCAGGCCGGCCTCGGGGAGTTCGGAATCCGCGCCCACGCGGTTGACCAATGCTGGCAAGAAGCTCAGTGGCGAAGTCTCCAACTTGATTCAGCAGCGCTGTCGGGACAACGACTTGGCACCGCGCTTTATGGCCAACCGCGGCGACTGCGATACGTTGGTGCGTTGGTGGCTGGATGGGGACCGCTCCCGCGAACCAGGGCTGGCCTTGCTCAGCGGCTGGCGCCGAGAGTTGGCCGGAGGCGCGGCGCTCGAACACTTGGCGGGCTCAAAACAGCGAGGCTAGCTCTTGCTCCGCCTCGGTGCCCACTTCAACGCGCAGTAGACGGCGACCGTTGTCGAGGAGTGCGCGGGCGTCGGCGTCCGCCTGAGCGCGGGCCAAGGTGGCAAAACCGTAAGGGCGACCGGGTATGGGGAGTTCGTCAACAGGTTCAGTCGCCAGGAACTGGACATAGAGGCCGCCGGCCGGTCCCCCTTTGTGGAACTGACCGGTGGAATGGAGCATGCGAGGTGCGTAGCCAAAAGTGGTGGTCAGGCTGGCTTCGTGCAGCAGCCGTTGGCGTAGGGCGTAGATTCCCCGTTCGAGTGCTGGGTCACTACCGAGGTAGGCCATCAAGGCGATGTAGCTGGGCCGCTGCCGCGGCAGATTGGCACTGGCACTATCACTGACGTTCGGAGCGGCGGGCAGGCTACCGGTCGCCTCGAAATCGGCGAGGATGGCCTTTGCGTTGCGCTTGGTCGATTCGACATCGGGCTGGTCGAAGGGGTCGAGAGCGAGCAGATGGCCGCACAGAGCGGTGGCCATCTGCCAGCGAAATAGCTCGCCGCCGAGGTCGTAGGGGTCGGCGAGGGGCAGCACCGCGAGGGGGAAGTTGGCACTCTTGAGCCGCTCGATTTGGCGGTCGAGGGCACCATTGTGGCTCGTTTCGTCACTGGCGCAGCGCAGCGCGATGAACAGTCGATCTTCTCCGTAGTGCTGAGGCTCGCCCCACGGTTCGGTGGCGATGGGCAGCACTCCCTTGCC
>QIHU01000625.1 GCA_003231035.1 Acidobacteriota bacterium | reverse complement strand
ATTCGGCTGAGTACGATTCTGGATCTGGCTCGCCAGCACCGGCTCGACTTGCCGGACTGGACGGAGGAAGGGCTGCGACCGCACGTGCAGGTGATGAACAAAGAGGCTGACTTGCTCGCCTTCCTGGCCAAGTTTGAGTTGATGCTGCGCATCTTGGTGGACTATGACGCGGTACGCCGCATTGCTCGGGAGAACCTGGAAGATGCCGCCGCGGAGGGTATCGACTACATCGAGCTGCGCTTTTCGCCGTACTTCATGGCTGAAACGCACTCCCTCGATCCGGTCGGTGTGACCGAGGCGATCTGCGATGGCCTCGAAGAGGCCGCTCATCTACCGGTGAAGGCCAAGTTGATCGGCATCATTTCGCGCAACTATGGGACCGAGATCGGTCATCTCGAGTTGGATGCCGCCATTCGCTGTCGCCATCGTGGGGTCGTGGCGCTCGATCTGGCTGGGGACGAGGCGAACTATCCGGGCGCCCTCTTCGTCGAGCACTTTCAGAAGGCAGCCGAGGCCGGCCTCCATCGCGTGGTCCACGCCGGGGAGGCCGCTGGGGCGCAGAGTGTGCGGCAGGCGGTCGAGGAGTTGGGTGCTGAGCGGATCGGCCATGGGGTCCGGGCGATCGAAGACGAGTCGACTCTCGACCTCTTGGCGCGGCATGGCATCGCCCTCGAGTGTTGCCCGACCAGCAATCTCCAAACCAGTACCATTCAGAGCTACCGTCAGCACCCACTGCCCGCCTTCCTCGATCGCGGTTTGCTCGCCACGCTGAGTACCGACGACCCCAGCATTTCGGGAATCGATCTCGCTCACGAGTACCGAATTTGCCGATCTGAACTCGGTTTGAGCGAAGCGAACCTGCGCCAATTGCAAGAGAACGCGGTGGCCACCGCCTTCCTGACCGACGACGAGCGGGCGGCATTGCTCTCCCCTCAACCACCGTCGTCTTCTTGATTCATTTCCCTACATCTGGTAGCTTTCTTGGACAAATTCTTTCATTCTGAACGCGAGGAGACTACCGAGAGATGAGCAAGAAGACTCTTGTTTGGGCCACTGCACTCCTGTTAGTTCCGGCCATTTCCATGGCCCAAACCACCCGCAAGCCGAACCCGAGCCCGAACCAGCCCGGTTACGCTTCCAACTTCGAAGCACTCGACATGGTGGAAGACGGCAGCTTCGAAGCCGCCACCCCGAACCCCTTCTGGAACGAAGCCTCGCTCAACTTCGGCACGCCTCTGTGCGATGCGGGAAGCTGCGGTACCGGCGGCGGCACCGCCGGCCCCAACACGGGTATTTGGTGGTGCTGGTTTGGTGGCGCTGGCGCTGGCGTGACCGAGACCGGTTCGGTGGACCAAGGCATTACTTTCACTAGCGGAACAACGGTTTCTCTCGACTACTTCCTTTGGATCGGTGCTGACGGTGGCGGTGCGGATCCGTTCACCGTCGAGATGGACAGCGCCGTCCAGAAGACGATTCTGTCGAACGACGCGGCCTTCGCGGCCGGGTACACGATGGATTCCGTCGACCTCTCCGCCTTTGCGGATGGCGCGGCCCACAACCTGCTCTTCCGCGGTGGCCATGGCACCGTCGGTAACACCAACTTCAACTTGGATGACATCTCGGTGACCATCACCGCGCCGCCGCCGCCGGTCGGCGGTGCCGAGATTCCGACCCTCTCGCCGCTCGGTCTCACCCTGCTGATCGGCCTCGTCGCTGGCGCCGCACTCTTGTTGATGCGCCGCCGCCAGACGACCTAAGACTCTCATTCAACAACGATTGGGACCACGGGGCACGCTAGGGCGTGCCCCGTGGTCGTTGGTGGCAACACTTGGCCCCCGCCTGCCGGCAGTGGGCAGCCGTGATCTCCTTGACAGGTCGCTCCATGGCAATATTGACAAACATAGATCGTTAGTCCTAGACTCCGTGGCACCTCAGAGTAGAAAGGTATCGCCCTCTCTTGGGCGGGTCCACTGGCCCCCCAGCGAAAACTAGGCGGCTGGCTCTCGGGGACGTGCCATGCACAAGCCCTACCTCCACACTGGTCCACGCCCCCTCGCTGCTCCTCTTGGGCTCACCGCTCTTCCCCAAAGATCAGCCGTTGTAGGACCCGCCGGGACCGCCGCGGCGCCTCTGCCCTCCCCGGAGGTTGCCGCCCAACGGGTGCGCAGGCTTCAGAATCCGCACCAACGGGGAGTTGCTCTAGAGCGCTTTCTTCTTCTGTTCAGCAATCACCACCAAGCCAGCAGCACCATGTTGCGCGAGGTCGGGCCAGAACTGCTCGCTGAGACGCTCGTCGCGCATGACCCCACCCCGACAGGTGGGCGGGCCTCTTCGACCGATGAACTCAATCGCTCCACGGCAATTCTGGTGGCCGTTTACGATGCCTTCGATGCCGAGAGTCTGGCCCGGCTGTTCAGCGCGGTCAGCGGCAAGACTCTGGCCGCCTTGGCCGAGTACGCCTTGCTCTGCGCCGGCCATCCTCGCCGGCCAGGTTCGCAATACCTCACCGGCCGGATGGCTCTCTTCGCTTTGGCGTTGGGAAAAGTGGCCGAAGTCTACGGCCCGACTCACCCCGCGCTGAGCACCCTGTTCGAAGAGCTGATGACCCGACCGACCCACGAGTTCGTCAATGGCGACCAGTCGCGTGCACAGATGGCCGGATGGCTGGTGGCGCGCTGCGGCTCCGAGTTGGTCAAACGGTGGTTTGTCGACCACTACCTGCCCTCTTTTGACGCCCGCGCGCCGCAAGCTCCCGACCTCGCCCGTGCCATCTCCATGGCGACCGGAGCGATGGTGGCCCCGCATCCGATCCTGGCGAGAATGGCGGCGTGGCGCCCCCAACTGCGCCAGGACTTCTGGGCCAGCCTCTTGGCACCAGGCCGCGATGCGCTCGCCTACACAGGCTACATCGCCAACTTTGGGATCCACCAGGACATCCACCACGACGTGGTCCGTTTCCTCGAACAGGTGGCCATCTTCAAGAACCGCGCCGACTCCAAGCCGACGCTGAGTTTCTGCGCCTTCAGCCATGTGGTCGTCGCTCTGGACAATCCACTGTGGCGCTGCGAAGAACCGATGCGGTTAGCCGCCGCGAAGATCTTCCGCGCCCAACCTTGCGCCTTGATCCGCGCCTTGTCGACGGCCGGAGGCCGCTCCAGCTCGGCGCCGACCCGCTTCGGTGGAGATCTGATCGCGGAGTTTCTCAACTTGGTCGTCCTGCGCCAAAGTGATCGGGCCTCGCAGTTAGCGATCGAGGCGATGCAGGAGTTTCTCGGCATTGGTGAGCACCGCTATGGAGCCCTCGATCGGCTGAGCGACAACGCCAACGCCGCCGGTGACGGTCTCCTGAGAGCTGGTCATGAACCCTTGGCCAAGGATGTCGGGTTCCTCCTTGGCGGCGTGCGACGAGCGACGCACAGGGCCATCCAAGCGTTGCCCGGCCACGATGAACGCGAACGGGCTTTGTCCCGCATTCTCGGCGGTCTGAGCGAGGATCTCATTGCCACCTCGAAGGCGGCCCAAGCCTACCGGGCGCTGCGCCGAGGCGATGCCAGGCAGGCCGAGGTGCGCACCGTCTTCCGCTGGCTCACGCGGACCTTCTGCTATGGAGAGATCCGCCACGACGGACCCGGGTTGTGCGCCCTCACCGACGCCGTCCTCGCTGGTCCTTGGCACCCGCTGCTCGCTGGCAAGGGGTTGAACGGGGTGCCACGGCACATCCGACAGGAACTCCAGGTGGCCCTACAGGAGGGGGTGCGCCAATCGGGTGGCCCTCAGCGGAACCTCCGCCTAGCTTGCTAGCGGTGCCCCTCGGATAGAGTCGAGTGATGGCATGGTTGTACCTCTTTCTAGCCGGGCTGCTCGAGATCGTCTGGGCGATCAGCCTCAAGTTCTCTGACGGCTTCAGCCGCCCCGGGCCGAGCATCACCGCGGTGGTTGCCTACGCGCTGAGCTTGGTCGTTCTGGCCTTCGCTATACGCACGATCCCAGCGGGAACCGCCTACGCGGTGTGGGTCGGAATCGGCGCCGTGGGAGTGGCCTTGATCGGTTTGCTGTTCCTGCGCGAGCCGGCAACGCCGCTGCGTTTGGTGTCGCTGCTCTTGATCGTTCTGGGCTCGATCGGGCTCTTCCTCAGCGAGCAGTAAACATGGGGGCATCGTCGATATGCGGTTGACTTCAATTTACGCCTCATTTACGCTTTCCGCGTGCCCACCCATTACACCGAACTCCATGCCGCCTCCGCCTTCTCTTTTCTGGACGGTTCCTCGCAGCCGGAGGAGTTGATCGAGCAGGCGGCGGCCTTGGGGTTGCCGGCCGTGGCGCTGACCGACACCAATGGCGTCTATGGGGCGCCGCGCTTCTATCGCGCCGCTCGGGAAGCGGGCATCAAAGCGCTGGTCGGAGCCGAACTGGTGCTCGACGAGCCATCTCCCGCGCCCAGCCTTGCCCACCCACCCAACCCTAGTCGGCTCACCGTGCTGGTCGAAAGCCGTGCCGGGTATCGCAACCTCTGTCGGCTGTTGACCGCCGCCGCGCGCGGTCGCCCGAAGGGGCAGGCCAGAGTCGATCGCGCCATGCTCGCGGCCCATGCCGGCGGGCTGCACTGTTTGACCGGCGGCGAGGAAGGGCCCCTGGCGCGCGCCTTGGCGAGCGGCGGCATGGCGCTGGCGCGACGACAGCTGGAGCGCCTCGCCGCCCTCTTCGACGGCCGTTTGCACGTTGAGCTACAACGCCACGGCCGGCGCCAGCAAGAGCACCGCAACGCCGCCTTGATCGATTTGGCCCAACGCTTGCGCCTGCCGCCGCTCGCCACCAACGGGGTGCGCTACGCCAAGCCTGAGGACAAGCCGCTCTACGATGTCTTCACCGCCATTCGTCACCGCACCCATCTCGACGAAGCCGGCCGGCTCCTGGCGGTCAACCGCCAGCGCCACCTGCGTACCCACGCCGAGATGGAGCGGCTGTTCGCCGACAACCCCGGCGCCGTGGCGGCCAGCGCGGAGTTGGCCGAACGGTTGGATTTCACCCTGGCGA
>QIHU01000397.1 GCA_003231035.1 Acidobacteriota bacterium | reverse complement strand
CGGCGAGCCGTGGATACCGTCGAGGGCGCCATCGCCTTCACGGGGGTCCACTTCGAGTACGAAGAGGGAGTTCCCGTCTTGCGCGATGTGTCGTTCACCGCTCCCGCGGGCTCGACGACGGCCTTGGTGGGCCCTTCGGGTTCCGGCAAGAGCACTTTGACCAGCCTGGTGATGGCCTTCAACCGGCCGACCGGCGGGACGGTCACCGTCGATGGCGCCGACTTGGAAGGGTTGCGCTTGACCGAGTACCGCCGTCAGCTGGGGGTGGTCTTTCAAGACAACTTCCTGTTTGACGGCACGGTGGCGCAGAACATCTCCTACGGTCGGCCGACGGCGAATCGCGACGAGGTCGAAGCGGCCGGCCGCCTGGCGCACTGCGAAGAGTTCGTCGTCGGCTTCCCCAAGGGCTACGACACGGTGGTCGGCGAGCGCGGGGTGAAACTCTCGGGCGGGCAACGCCAGCGGGTGGCCATCGCCCGCGCCGTCCTTGCCGACCCCCGAATTCTGATTCTGGACGAAGCCACCTCCAGTTTGGACAGCGAGAGCGAGGCGCTGATTCAAGACGGCCTCAACCAGCTGCGCAGCGGCCGCACCACCTTCGTCATCGCCCACCGCCTGTCGACCATTCGTAGCGCCGATCAGATCTTGGTTCTCGAAGCGGGGCGGATCGTCGAGCGCGGAACCCACGCCGAGCTGCTCGCGGTCGCCGGGCGCTACAAGGATCTGCACGATCGGCAGTACCAGTTCGAGAGCAACCGGTTCATCAATCCCGGAGAGGATTTCACGCCGCAAGTGGAGAAGGTGGAGGTGGAGGCTAAGAAGCCAGCCGCATCGCGCCGTTTGCTCTGATCGTCACGGCTTGATTCTCTTTGCCCAGAGGGTGCTAAAGTAAGAGCGCTCTTTCGCGACGTTGAGCGCCTCAGCCGCGCCGCTGGATGGAGCCTAGGGGGGTTCTCGATGTTTGTGTGCCGCCAAGCCGCCTGTCTCCTGCTCCTCACTCTCGCCCTCGGATTCGTGCCCGCGGTGTTGGCGGTGCCGCCACTCACCATCGAAGGGCGGGTCGAGGATTCCGCTGGAGCACCTCTGAGGATGGCCTCCGTGGAGTTGCGCCCCCAAGTCACCTACTACAGCCAGGGGATCGCCGATCTCGAAGATTGGCTCGCGACCGATGTCGTCACCGCCACCAAGAGCGACCGACAGGGTGAGTTCCAGCTGACGGCCCCGGCGCCGGGAATGTGGGAAGTGTGGGTGACGGCGAAAGGGTTCATGCCGATTCGCTACAAGCTGACCCCGCTGCTGGGTGCGATGCAGCTACCGGCGGCCAGGCTGGGCAAGGCGCAACGCCTGTTGCTGCGGGTCCTCGATCCGAAGGGAGAGCCGATTGCAGGCGCTCGTGTGGGTATGGGCTCCCGAGGCCGCAACCGCCAGCCTTCTTGGGAGGCGGCGATACAGCGAGGGGTGGCGGATGGCGCCGGCAAGGTTCGTCTCTCCTGGTCTGACAAGCCGTCGCTAGTGCTGGTTGCCGGAGCACCTGGCTTTGCTCCTACCGCGCTGGAGAAGGTGGAGAGTGGCGCCATGGAGGTGCGGCTAGGTGCGGCGGTCCTGCGAACGATCAATGTTCGTGACCACCAGGGTCGGCCCGTGGTTGCGGCGCTGACGCGGGCCGGGGATGGCTATTGGCCGGCAGGGAGCAGTGATGAAACGGGTCTCTTGGAGTTTTGGGCTCCCGCCGAGGAAGAGATCCGGCTCTGGGTGTCCACGGATGAGGGGCGCGGCAGCTCGGTCACGGTAGCGACCTTAGGGTCGGGTACAGAGTCGGACACGGCGTCGACGCAAGCAGAGGCCGAAGCGGAGAATCCGCCTCGGGATGAGCCCCAGGTGGTCACTTTGCCGGCGGTGACGTGGCTCAGGGGGAGGGTGGTCGAGGCTGAGACTAAGCGCCCGCTCGCCGGAGCCTTCGTCTTCCAGAACCGGCGCGCCGCGATGTTCGTCCTGTCGGACGCTCAAGGCCGATTCCGGCTCACCGCCTCCGCTGCCCGCCCGCCCTACATCACCGCCGCCAAGGCCGGGTATCTGCCCTCCTACAGCAAAGTGGAGCTGGAGGCGGGCCAGGAGTACGAGGCGCCGAAACTCGCTCTTGCGGCCAGCACACACATCGACGGCCGGGTGGTGGACGAGCAGGGACAGCCGGTGCGCGACGTCCTGGTGACCGCCTCGCGGGACCGGAGCCGGGGCTCCCGCGGCGGGTGGACCCAAGGCAGCAGCGGCTATTCCAACACTGAGGGCCGCTTTCGCTTGGACTCTTTGCGTCCCTCCAGCCACTACATCTTGCACGTCCAACAGGCGAAGTTCGCGCCCCTGCGCCAGCCGGTCGCCACCGAGGCGGAGGGGCCGACCTCGGTCGAGCTGGTGCTCCCGGTCGGCCATCTGGGGTTCGGCACGGTGGTCGATCTGGACGAAATTCCCGTGGCCGGCGCGACGGTGCGTTTGGTCAAGCAGACGGGCGGAGATATTCGCTCGATGGTGCGGCGCTCCTACGCCTTGCGGGAGGCGGAGGCGAGTCTCGGAGCCTCGACCGATGCCAAGGGACGGTTCGAGATCGCTGATTTAGGGGCTGGTCGCTTTGATCTGGTGGTCAGCGCCGCGGGTTTCTCAGCCCTGCAAGTGCCGGGAATTGAGATCCCGGCGCATCCCGGCCAGGTGGATTTGGGCACGGTGCTCCTGGAGCCGGGGGTCACTGTCGAAGGCTGGGTGGTGGACCCCCAGGGCGAGCCGATCACCGGTGCCCAGATTACCGTCGACGAGCAAGAGAGCTGGATGCGGCTTCTTGACCCCTCCGCGGCGGAGGAAGAGAACAGTGTCGTTACCGATATCGCGGGCTTCTTCTCTCTGTCCGATCTGCGCAACGGTAGCAAGGTACAGCTGGAGGTGGTCCTCACCGGCTTTGTCACCAAGAGTGTTCCCGGTGTGGAAGCACCGTCCATCGAACCTTTGACCGTGGTCTTGCAACCGTCCTCCCGCATCGCCGGCCGGGTGTTGAATCTAGATGGCGAGCCGGTCTCGGGTGCGCAGGTGATGGTCGCCGGAAGTTCGGCGACCGGCATGAGGGCGTCCGGTTCCTTGGGCCAAACCCTCAGCGACGAGGAGGGCAACTTCGAGTTGGCCGATCTGGCGCCGGGTATCCTCAACCTCAAGGCTTGGGCCGCAGGGTATGTCCCTGCCCTCAAGCCGGCGTTGGAACTGAGCCCAGGTCGTAACTTGGAAGGGCTCGAGCTGGTGCTCGAACGTGGAGCGAGTATCGTGGGCAGAGTGACGACGACTGGCGGCGAACCGGTGGCCGCTGTCGTTGTCGGCTTGGTCAAGGACTTTCAGTTCACCGATCGACTGTCCTTTGTCGGCAACTCCGCCACCGGCACCGACGCGGATGGAGAATACCGGTTGGAAGGCGTTGCACTAGGGTTGGTGAGCGTGGAAGCGACCAGCCAGCGGTATACGCGAGCGGTTAAAGATCTACAAGTCAGAGCCGGCGAGAATCGGCTTGATCTGGTTCTGGAGGCGGGTTTCGAGATCAGTGGCCGAGTGGTGGACAACGCTGGCGCCCCGGTGGCTGGCGCACAGGTGACGGCGCGGACCTCACGGATCACCTGGCGGCCGATGGGTGAGACCACGGCCGCCGATGGCGGTTTCACCCTTGCTGGCGTCGCCAACGGGAGCTACCGGCTTGGCGCGGAGCATGAAACCAAGGGGCGGGCGGAGTCGCAAGCCTCGATCGAGGTGTCGGGAGCGAACGTCGAAGGGATCGAACTGAGGCTCGCCGAGAGCGCGAAGATCGTCGGCCGGTTGCTAGGGCTGGAACTGGAAGAACTCGGGGATGTGACGATCATCGCCTTTAGCCAGAGCGCGGGAGGATTGGTGTCGGGTGAGGTGGACTACGAAGGCCGCTACCGGCTTGAGGGCTTGAGCTCTGGTGAATGGCAGGTGATGGCCGCCCACGCGCCGAGCGGAAAGCAGGTGGCGGAGTTGGTGGTGATCCCCGGCGGGCAGAAAGAGGCGACCCTCGATCTCGATTTTGGCGGCGGCTTGACCCTCTCTGGGGTCGTCATTCGTCGGGGTGAGCCGGTCGCGGGGCAACAGGTGGCCTTGCTTCTGGCGCAGGTCCCCTCTGCCGTTGGGGAGACCGATCAAAGGGGCCAATTCAAGCTTTCGGGACTCAAGGAGGGCGAGTACCAACTTATCGTCCTCGGCTCCGAAGGGGGTTCGCTCCACACCGAAACTATCGAACTGACGACGGATCGCGAGGTTCGAGTTGAGCTTGTGACCACCGTGGTGCGCGGAACGGTGGTGGACGCCAGCGACCGCTCAGCCCTGGTCGCGGTACGGATCTCCGCGCACCGAGTCGACAAGACTCCGATTCCGGGGGCAGAGTCGATGGGCGGCGGCGTTTTGAGCGGTGAGTCGGGGCAGTTCAATCTGGGCGAACTGACCACCGGCCGTTGGCGAGTGGTGGCGCGCAAAGAGGGCTTTGAGCAAGCGGAGGCGGAGATCGAAGTCTCGACCTCGCCGATCGACAACCTCCGTCTGGCGATGCAGCCGGGTGGCGGTCTGACCTTCTTCGTTGCCCGGGGGCAAGGTGGCTCGCCGGGCACGGTCATCGCGTCGGTCGTCGATCCGACCGGTCGTTCGATCGCGGGTGGCGTCTACACCCCTCGCGAAGCAGGCAGGGTCTATATTGCCAGCGTACCGCGTGGCCAGTGGGAGCTGGTGTTGTACAGCGGAGACTCGGCGGTGGTCTCGGCGCAAGTGGTCGTTCCCGGGCCGGCGGCGACACTCGCCCTCACCCCGGGAGCCCAGTTGGAACTGACCGTTCCCGACCTGGTGGTCGAGGGTGGCGCCGGTCAGCTCCAGCTGGTGGGCGCCAACGGTCGTCCTTTGCGCAAACCGCGAGGCTCCGCTCCGCTGCTGGCTCAGTACCCCGTGGCGGCCGGCCGCGCGAGCTTCACCAACCTGCCGCCGGGAAACTGGCGGGCGGTGGTGACCA
>QIHU01000400.1 GCA_003231035.1 Acidobacteriota bacterium | reverse complement strand
GTGGTTTCCGAAGTGGTCAACCTGGCGTCAGCGCGACGTTCGTACCGAGCGCTACAACTGCTGGTGCAGAAGAGGTTCGCCAACAACTGGCAGCTTCTCGGCTCCTACACTTGGAGTGAAACGGAGGGCAACCTCTTCCGCGTCGATGGCCTTTCCACCTTTGGGGACTTCAACCAGGTCACCGACCTCAACCGGATCAATCGCTTCGGACCGGCTCCCTACGACCGGCCTCACCGCTTTCGCGTCTACGGCAACTGGCAGCGAGTGCTACGCCGGGTCAACGTGTCGCTAGGCGGGGTGGCGCGCTACGACAGCGGTGTTCCGTTCCAGGTGGAGGTTAGCGATCCGCTCGGCATTCGCTTCGTGACGCCGCGCGGTTCCCAGCGGCTGAAGCAGGTGACGCAGCTCGACCTGAGCGCGCGCGCGGCGCTTCGCTGGGGAACGAACTTCGAGTTGTCCGCCAAGCTCGAACTGTTCAACGTGAGCAACGAGAGGGCAGTGCTCGCGGTGGAGACCCTGCTAGATTCTGGCTTTTTCGGTTTGGCGGGATCCCTGGTCGACCTGCAAGCGCCGCGCAGTGTGCGGTTGACCGTGGGGCTCGATTTCTAGTGGGAGAAGCCACCGAGGTTACCGTCGCGAGTGGCCGAGAGGTGACCTCTCTGTTGCGCCGTTGGCAGGCCGGCGACGGGGAGGCTTTCGACCGCTTGCTGCCCGTGGTGTACGAAGAGTTGCGCCGCCTGGCTCAAGGCTCGTTGCGCGCCGAGCGCCGTGAACACACTTTGCAGCCGACCGCGCTGGTCCACGAGGCCTACCTGCGGTTGGTCGATCACGAAGCCAGCCATTGGCGAGACCGCTTGCAATTTTTTGCCGTGGCGGCGCAGTTGATGCGGCAGGTTCTGGTCGACCATGCACGCGGTCGCAAGGCACAAAAGCGGGGTGGAGGGATCCTCAAAGTTCCGCTGGAAGAGGCGGAGGCGAGGCAACCGGAGCGCGCGACCGATCTGCTGGAACTCGATGATGCGCTGCGAGCGCTGGAGAAGGTCGATGCTCGCAAGAGTCGTATCATCGAGCTACGTTTCTTCGGTGGTTTGAGCCTAGAGGAGACGGCGCAGGTGATCGGTCTCTCGGTGCCGGCGATCGTCAAACAGACGCGCCTGGCCCGCGCCTGGCTCTTCGGTCGCTTGGCCACCGATCCCCTTGGCGCGACTCCTGGCCGAGAACCATGAGTGAGGAGCGCTGGCGCCGTGTTGAGAAGCTATTTCACCTCGTGGCGGCGTTGCCCCTCGCCGAGCGCGGGGCGTACCTCGACGCCCAGTGCGACGAGGACGAGGTCCGCAGCCAGGTGGAGGAGCTGCTCGCTTGGGACGAGGAAGCGGGCGATTTCATCGAGTCGGCGATCGGATCCGCCTCCGCGCGGGCGATCGAGGACCACGATCCCCTGGGGCGCAAGCGCACGATTGGCAAATATGAGATCGACGGGCTGATCGGTCGCGGCGGCTTCGGGGTGGTCTATCGTGGGCGCGATCCCGATCTCGGTCGCGAAGTGGCGGTCAAGAGTTGTAGCGCGCTCGATCCCAACCTGCGCCGTCGATTCTTGCAAGAAGCCCAGATCGCGGCGCGACTCCAACACCCGGCGATTGTCGTCGTCCACGACCTGCTGCTGGAAGAGGGCGTGCCGTTCATGGTGCAAGAACTCTTGGGTGGTGAGGATTTGTCGGCGCTGATCGCGCGCGGCGAACGGTTGTCAGTGGCCCAGCGCATCTCGATCCTCAGCCAGGTGGCACGGGGCCTGGCCTATGCCCATAGCCAAGGGGTGGTTCATCGGGATGTCAAACCGTCCAATATTCGCCTCCTTGCGGACGGTTCGGTCAAGCTTCTCGACTTTGGAGTTGCCAAACTGCTCCACGAGCCGACGGACTTGACCCAGCAGGGTAGCGCGTTGGGCACTTCCGGCTACCTGGCGCCGGAGCAGCTCGAAGGCGGCGAGGTGGACGAGCGCGCCGACCTCTTTGCCTTCGGCGTGGTCGCCTATGAGCTCCTGGCGGAACGCCGACCCTTCCACGGTGCTACCCAAGCGGAGGTTTCCTATCGGCTGTTGCACCAAGAAGCCAGCGCTCTGGTGGCGATTTGGCCGCGGTGTCCCCCGGCACTGAGTCAACTGGTGGCTGGATGTTTGGAGAAAGATCGGGTCCGACGGCCCTCGACCTTGGCTCCGGTGGTGGCCCAGCTCGAGGCCTTGGGTCGTCGTCACGAGGGAGATCCGAGCTGGGGAGCACCCCCCGTACTGCGGGAGTCGAGCGGGGAGCCGACGGCGATGATTCGCGAAGACGACCCGCCACGTCGCCGCTGGGCGTTGGCGTCGGTCGTGGCGTTGGCGCTGCTGGTGGTGGTGGTGAGTCTGATGCGTCACCGAGAGTCGAACGGACCCGATCGGGCCGCGTTGGCGCCAAGTTTCCCTCCATCTTCCTTGCCGAATGTGCTGGCCGAACCGGTGAACCCGGGTTCGGCCGAGCACGACTCGCTACTGGGCCAAAGTCGCCCAGCGCAGGAGCGGGTTCTGGCCTTGGGACCTACCACCACCATCGTGCGTGAGAACCCCGCGGTGGCGTCGAGGTCGGTGAACGGGGAGAGCGGAGATGCGAAGGCTGCCGGTGAGCCACCGTTTGAAGACCCTCCCTCACCGGTGCGAGAACTGAAGATGGCGCTCGCGATGTCGCCAGTAACGCAGCGAGACCCGGGCGAACACGAGACCAATTCATCCGCACCGGTGACCAAGCTCGAAGCGATCACGACGCCCATCGCGGCGGGAGCGGCCAGCCAGTGGCCTGGGGTTTCACCGCGACCGTTGACCCCTGCCGACTCTCTGGGCACCACGGGAGCCACCGACGGTGAATCGTCCGCCGAGCTGGACGTGGAGCCAACTCTCCAAGACGAAGTCCTCCTCAGACCTGGAGCCGACGTGGACCGCCCCCGCTTGATCCACTACCCAACTCCAGTCTACCCACGCTCGGCACGTCGTCGAAGGCAGGAAGGCCAGGTTCTGGTGGCGGTTCTGGTGGACGAGACGGGAGCCGTGCTCCAGGCCCTAATTCAGCGCTGTGAACCGCGTGGCCTTGGATTTGAGGAAGCCGCCTTGACCGCTGCCCGCGCGGCTCAGTTCGCACCGGCTCAACGCGACGGCGTCGCGGGCAAGATGTGGACGGATTTGCCGTTTGAATTCTCGCTTGGCAAGGAGCGACTTTGAGGGGCCGGATTGGCCAGGTGGTCCGGTAGGATACGGCTCTCTTTCAACGGGTGGTTGCGGAGGGCAGGCAAATTCAAAGTACTCAGTCGGCAAGCCGGGAATTGGTTTTGGTGGGTGGTGGTCATTCGCACGTTCAGGTGATCCGTTCGTTCATCATGAAGCCGTTGACGGATACCCATCTGACCGTGGTGGTCGATCGGCCGGTGGCGGTCTATTCGGGGATGGTACCGGGCTTTGTGGCGGGCCAGTACCGGGAGGACGAGCTGGAGATCGACGTGCTGCCGTTGGCTCGGTTGGCCGGGGCGCGGGTGATCCTGTCGGCGGCGATTGCGATCGACGCCGACGCCAAGCGGATCATGCTCGACGGGCGCTCGCCGATTCACTACGACCTGGCTTCGATCGATATTGGCTCCACGGTGGCGGGGCTGGAGTTGCCCGGAGTGCGCCGCCATGCCGTTCCGACTCGACCGATTGGTCGCTTCGTGGCTCGGGTGGACGAGATCATCCAAGGGATCAGCGAGCACCGTGACGATGAGGAGACCTACCGGTTGATCGTGGTCGGCGGCGGTGCCGGCGGGGTGGAGCTGGCCTTTGCCATGGAAAGGCGGCTTTGCGCTGCCGGTGTGTTGCGTCTCTCGGTGACCGTGGTACACGGCGGTGAGAAGATTCTGCCCGGCTATTCCGACCGACTCCGGCACAAGGTGGAGGTGCAGGCGCGGGAACGCGGAATCGAGCTCCTGCTCGGCCGCAAGATCGAGGCCGCCGAGGCGGATCACGTGGTTTTCGACGATGGCGAGAAGCTGGAGTACGACACCCTGCTGTGGGTGACCGGCGCGATCAGCCATCCGGTCTTCACCGACTCTGGGCTGCCCACCGATTCGCGCGGCTTCGTGCGCACCCGCTCGACCTTGCAGGTCGAAGGCCACGATGACCTGTTCGCCGTGGGCGACTGCGCAACCCTGAACGACTATCCCGAGACACCCAAGGCGGGGGTCTACGCGGTGCGCCAAGGGCCGCCGCTGACCCACAACCTGCGGGCCATGCTGAACGGTGACCGACTACGGCGCTACAAACCGCAGAACGACTTCTTGATGCTGCTCAATTTGGGCGATGGCCAGGCCATCGGCGGCAAATGGGGCTTTGCCTGGGGGGGCGAGCGGGTGATGCGGCTCAAAGACAAGATCGACCGCAAGTTCATGCGTCTCTTTCAAGTCTTGGCACCGGAAGGGGAGTTGAGCGAAGAGTTCAGCAAGATGGAAGAGATGGAGCCCATGCTGTGCGGTGGTTGCGCCGCCAAAATTGGCCAATCGGTGCTCGGGCGGGCTCTCGGTCGGCTCGGCCCTGGTCCCGTCGATGACACTGTTCTTCTGGGCCTCACCGTTCCCGACGACGCCGCGGCGGTGACCACGCCCCAAGGCGATGTGCTCGCCACTACCATCGACGCCTTCAAAGCCTTTACTGACGACCCCTACTTGGTCGGTCGCGTGGCGGCGATCAACGCGGTCTCCGATCTGTACGCCACTGGCGCGGAGCCACGCCAGGCCCTAGCCATGGTGGTGATGCCCGAAGGGCTAGAGGACGAGGCGGCGGAAGAGTTGCTGTTTCAGGTTCTCTCTGGGGCGCGGGCCGCTTTCGACGAGCGCGGCATCAGCCTACTGGGCGGCCACACCACGACCTCGACCGAGTTGATGGTCGGATTCTCGATTCAAGGTTTCGCGTCGGGACCGGAGGCTCTGCTGCGCATCGACCGACTCGCCGCCGGACAGGTGTTGATCTTGACCAAGGCGCTGGGTACCGGTGTCTTGCTCCATGCCGACATGCAGGCGAAGGTGCGCGGGCCCTGGTTG
>QIHU01000502.1 GCA_003231035.1 Acidobacteriota bacterium | reverse complement strand
CATCTCGTGCAGGAAGATCGCCTCGAGTTCCGTCTCGCTCAGATGGGTCGGCATGCGCGCCGGAAGGACCAACAGCGGGCGCCAGATTCGCCACACTCCCGGCTCGACGGTACCGGGAACCAATGCTAGGCCGACCGGGCGCCGGATCGACATGCGCCGTCTCGTTTTCTCGAGCATTTGAACCACGGAACCGTGGTGGATGAGGACCGCTTCCCGCAAGGCGAGGGCAAATCTGCGCCTACGCAGGTACCAGAGACCCGCGAAAGTCAGAGCGCCGACCAACCAAATCACGGTCACCGCCACGATCAGCCTTGGCCGGCCGGCGAATGCGGTACTGATCGCGGAGACGGGGTCGTACAGCAAAGATCGCACGAAGCTCAACAGGCCGGCCATGACGAATGTATCGCTCGACAGAGAGCCGTTGGGAAGGGCGACGAAGCGGCCGACGAACGCGGCCAGCGCAGCTGCCGGCAAGACGAATTTGAGCGATGCCACGAGCCAGATCGAGTAGCGCAGGCGAGCCGGCGCCCGGCGCAACAACACCACGACCGGCACCACAAGCAAGGCAAAGAGGGTCGACTGCCAGAGGTGAGCCAAAAGAGAGGGCCAGATGTCCGCCGACCAGCTAGCCAGTCCTGCCTGAAGATCCGTCATCGTCGCCACCTCCACTTCAACGGCTCTGAGTTCTCAGCGCCGCGCTAGCTCATCGTACTCCGTCGTCCACTCACTCCGCCCGGTCCAAAACCCCATCCGGTGCCGCGATCAAGCGCTCAAGCTCCTGCACATCCTCTAGGCTGAGCTGTCCAGCCTCCGCCAGATGGGCCATGATCGGTCGAGCGGAACCGCCAAAGAGGTCGAGAAACTCCGTAACCAATCGTCGGTACGCAGCTTGGCGGCTAACCAGGGGCTCGTAGATGTGGGCATTGCCAATTTTGCGAACCTGGTTCACCGCCCCCTTCTCTTCCAACCGCCGAACAATGGTCTGTACGGTGGTATAGGCCGGTTGTTTCTTCGCCGGCAGAGTTTCGAGCAATTCACGAACCGA
Source organism: Acidobacteriota bacterium (assembly GCA_003231035.1). Classification (GTDB taxonomy): domain Bacteria; phylum Acidobacteriota; class Thermoanaerobaculia; order Multivoradales; family SZUA-115; genus SZUA-115. The sequence goes on along the minus strand of QIHU01000502.1, from coordinate 4,050 downwards.
TGCCCGGCCCAGTTTCCACAACTGTTCCATCACTTCGAGCTCGAATCGAGTCAGTCGGACGCCTCTGTTCGATTGGGTTCTAAGGACCATCTTGTCCTCCTTGTCTAAGTAGCCTACGACAAAGTGTTGAGATCCTACCACGGCTGTCGGACTACTGAAGAAGGTACGGGCAGTTCCCGGAATTGTTGTCAAAACCTGTAACTATTCCTCGGTCAGCTTCGTTGTAAGGGGCGATGCTGGACCGATTCAGTGAGCTCATCGACGAGCACCAAGACCGAGTTTACTCCTTCGCTTACTACCTGTTGGGCAGCAAGGAGGAGGCTGAAGATGTGGCTCAGGAGGTACTGTTGCGGCTGTGGAAAAACATCGAATCCGTGAAGTTTGAAGCGGCCGGTGGTTGGCTTTCGCGAGTCACCCGCAACGCCTGTTTCGACCGTCTTCGCCAACGCCGCACACAAAACCGGCTCTTCGCGACCAGCCTCGACACTCCCGGCCTCGACCCCGCGACCCAAGCCACCGAGGACAACCCGGAAAGCAGGGCTAACTCCTGGGACGTGCAACGCCACCTCCGACAAGCCCTTGCCGAGATCGCCGAACCCCACCGCTCGATCGTCATCCTGCGCGAAATACAAGGGCTAAAATACATCGAGATCGCCGAGTTGCTGGAGATTCCGATCAATACCGTCAAGACTTACCTTCACAGGGCGCGGCGAACGCTGCGGACCCAACTGCGGGAGGTGCACTGCTATGCCCCATCCACCTGAATTCACCGACCCCTTCGCCAGCCTCAACAGGCCGAGTGACGGTACCGCCCTCTGCGAATGGGTCCAGCAGCGACTCGAAGCCCTGGTGGACGGCGAGCTGGAAGGGACCCAAGAGGCCTCACTTCGGCAGCACTTGGCCTCCTGCGCACCGTGCCGCGAAGCCCACGCCGAAGCGGTGCAACTTGCACTGAGGCTGCGTGAGTTGCCCGAACTTGCCTGCCCGCCGGAAGTCTCCCACGCGGTACTAGCGCAAGCCGCCGCCGAACAGGGAGGGGCGCAAGCTGGCGAACCGGCCACTGTGCGCGCCTTCCCCGCCCCGACCGCGGCACCACCCGCGGCACGTAGCCCGGCAGTGCCAGCCACCTTCAATCGTTGGCGCCCCGCGCTGGCTATCGCCGCGATGATCGTCACCACCATCGGTGGTGCGTTCTTCTTCTATCCGCGATCCACGCCGTCCGCTTCCACCTCGGAAACGGTTGAGCTGACACCCCAAGAGGTGGCGAAAGCTGAAATCGAACTCAAGCTTGCGCTCGCCTACCTCGCTGAAGTTGGGCGCAACGCCGGCATCGCCGTACGGGACGAGATGGTCCAGAACATTTTCGCTCCGACTCACAAGGCGCTGCAATGAGTAGCCTCGGTCAACGGAATCGACCGCGAAGCCGCGTGGAGACCACAATGCCCCTGTCTAGCTTATGGCCTAACTCAGGGCCTAAGTCATGGTCAAACTCGTGGAAGCCCGTCCAACTGATCCTACTACTCACCGCCACCCTGCTCGCACTCTGCCTGCCTGGACTACAAATCTCGGCCGCCGAAGCGCCACTCAGTGCCAGCGACTCCTTGGGCTACCTCGACTTCCAGGAACTCGGGTTGGAGGCCACGAGCGAGAACATCAAGATCGAGATCAATCTCCAAGATGCCGTTCTCGCTTTTGTCACCGAGGCCCTGCGCCCGTCGGACGCCGAACTGGCCGATGCCTTGGCCAAGATTCGCTCCATTCACTTCCAACTGATCCAGCTCGACCCCAGCCAACGCGAAGCGGCCGGCCAACGTGCCCGGGAGCTGGCGGATCGGCTAGAGGGCCAAGGCTGGCAACGCATCGTGCGCATTCAACAGGACGGCATCCTGAGCTACCTCCACCTGCTCATGCAGGGCAATCAGATCCACGGCTTGACGGTGATGTTCTTGCAGAAAGAGGACAACCAGTTCGGATTCATCAACTTGGCCGGCGAGATCGATCCGGCCCAGCTAGGCAGGATCGGGCAACGGTTCGATATCGACGTTCTGGAACGGGCGCAACATCAACTAGGGGTCCAGAGCAGCCAGTCAACCACCGAGGAAGAGGACTCTTCCACCACGACAGGAGACACGCCATGACGCCCCCGCTACAGATCCCCGTTCGCCTTTGCACTCTCGCTCTCAGCGCCGCTCTACTCTCTGGCTGCCTACTCTCCGCCCCCCACCTCGACCCAATGCGCCTCGACATGGAGGCACGCATTCCGGGAGTGAAGCTGGAACCCGGAATCCAGATGCACTTTGGACGTATGTCGCTGGGTCTCGCCAGGGGAATCGCTCGATTGGCGATGGACAATGAAGAGGAAGAAGACGAGGTCATGTCCCTGTTGCGTCATGTCAAGGGCGTTGAGGTGGCCATCTATGAGACCGACCTTCTGGTCGCCGACGGTGCCCAACGATGGTCGACCTATCTCTCTGAGATGGGGGCGCGGCGCGGTTGGATCCCCACCGCGCAAGTGAGTACGGACGACGCTGCTAGCGCTGTCTTCTTCAAGTTCAAGGGCGATCAGATTCGGCGGGTGTTTCTGTTCACGCTCAACGACGAGAAGATGGTGATGGTCCGCTTCAAGGGCAAGTTGGACCGCATCATCGCCGATGGCCTCGCCCTCTACGGCAACGAGATCGCCGAAGAGCTAGCCCAGGAAGAGTTGGATGGAGTCTCCACCGAGCACCCAGAGAAAGATGGCCAGGAGGGGGAGATCGAAGAGGTCACCGGCGACGAGGTCTCGGCAACTTCGACCATCTAGCAGTCCGTGGTGCGGTAGAATGAGCGCTCTGTTGGATGTCATTCGAGGAGCGCGGTCCCGTGGACAGTAAGCAATTCGTCGCCGGTCTGGTCGAAGAGATGCAGCGGCTTTTCGCCGATCTAGGCGAGATGGAAACGCTCGAGTCGGAGTCGGGCGGGCAGATGGAGATCATCACCCTGCTCAAGCTGGCGATGACCAGCGAACTGGAGGCCAGCGAACTGGCCGCCCACTGGCTGCCAACCACCCCCGAACACGACGCCAAGCTGACCCTGGCACAACAGGTGGGCGACGAAATGCGTCACTACCATCTGATCGGCCTGCGCTTGGAGGAGTTGGGCGAAGACCTGAGCGACTTCGACGCGCTCGCCGAAGGCTACACCCCTCTATACCAGTATCAGCGCAGCTTGACCACGACTGTGGAGCGCATCGCCGGTGGCCCCTTCGCTAGCGAGGCGATCGCCGAGGTGCGCAACCAACAGTTCATCGACTATTGCGAGTCGCTCGGCGACAGCGAGACGGCGCGGCTTTACCGGGAAGTCATCCAGCCCGAAGAGGTCCACCACCACAAGATGGGCCGTGAAGTGCTCGAAAAGCACGCCACCACTCCCGAGCTGCAGCAACTTGCCGGCGAAGCGATGCGCAACACCCTGGCGATCGCTGACGAGCTGCGCACTCTGTTCGAGAAAACCACGGGTCTGCCCGCCCTGCCGGTCTCCTGAACCGACCTCGGTTCGCCCATCGACAACCTCGGCTGAGCCACACGGCCAGACCCCAAGGATCAGAATGACCCAGTCCATCAACACCATCGCCGTCCTCGGCGCCGGCACCATGGGGCTCGGCATCGCCCACGTCGCCGCCCTCGGCGGCTACGCCACCCGCCTTTTCGATGTCTCCGACGACGCGCTCGCCAAGGCCGAGGCGCGCATCCACAAGAGTCTCGACAAGGGTGTCCAACTCGGCAAAGTGGAGGCCACCGCCGCCGCTCAGGCGAAGAATTCTCTCAGCCGTGGCACCGACCTCTCCACGGCGGTGACCGGCAGCGATCTCATCATCGAGGCGGTCCCCGAATCGATGAAGCTCAAGATCGAGATCTTCCAAGAAGTCGCCCAGCACGCCCCTGAGGAGGCAATCTTCGCCTCCAACACCTCGGCCCTGTCGATCACCGAAATGGGCGCTAACTCCGGTCGCCCGGAGCGCTTCATCGGCATGCACTTCTTCAACCCGGTCCACCTGATGCGGCTGGTGGA
>QIHU01000251.1 GCA_003231035.1 Acidobacteriota bacterium | reverse complement strand
TAGCTAGAAGCAGGTCGGTCAACCCGCTAGTGCTCCCGCGCACGCCGCGGACAGAATCTTCGAGGACGGGTACAACTCGGATGGAAGCTCCATCGTCAATCCACGCAAGGAGTGAGTGTGGCCCGACACCATGGGCTTGGCCTATCTTGGCTGGCGCCACGGCCTGGCGCTCTTCAGGCCTTGTTGTGCTTGAGCTCTTGGGCATGGTAAGACTATATCCGAATGACTAGGGTTCACTCTTTTGCTGATGAAAGTGGCAATTTTGACTTCACGACAGGTCGCAGTGCATCCCGGTACTTTATCCTTACGACGATCACGGTCGAGGACGGCTCACCTCTATCCTTGAGGTTACACGAGCTGAGACTTCAGCTTGCATGGGAAGGCTTCGACCATCCCGGACCCTTTCACGCGACCGAAGATAAACAATCTGTCCGAGATCGAGTCTTCGAAGCGCTCTCCGAACACGATTTTCGCATCGACGCCACCATTCTCGAGAAGTCGAAGGCGCATCCAGGAACTCGGCGCTCTGAAGAGCAATTCTACCAATTCGCCTGGTTCTACCACCTGAAGTACCTAGCTCCGAGAATCGCCACCCCTTCAGACGACCTTCTCGTGGTTGCTTCCTCAATTGGCACTAAAAAGAAGCGCCAAGCCTTCTCGACCGCGGTAAACGACGTAGTCGGCCAATTCTCACCGACAGCCACGTACCGAACAGCCTTCTGGTTGAACGCGTGCGACCCCTGTTTACAGGTTGCTGACTACTGCTGTTGGGCGATCCAACGAAAGTGGGAGCGCTCTGACGCACGCTCGTACGAACTCATTCGAGGCAAGATTGAGTCCGAGTTCGATCTCTTTAAATCTGGCTCGCAACGCTATTACTAGCCACGAGAAAAGTGGGCCGGCTATCTGGGAAACCCAGAAGAGCCCGAGGGCTCTTATCACCAGCCCATAACATCGAGTAGATTCTAGCATGTCGGTGGAGTTGACAGCAACGAGTTCGCTCCCTCGTGCGTACAATGACCAGATGGTGATGCCCTCTTTCCTCCGTTTCCGCCCGGTCGGGGAATTCGCCCTGGTCGCCTTAGCCCTATCGGCCTACTTGGCGGCTCCGGCCGACTGGTGCTGATGACCAACGGTCACTTCCTGAAAGTGCGCGAGTACGAGCTGGTGGGGCAGGATCGGATGAAGCTGACCCTCCCTTCCGGTGGTGGAATGACTCTGCCGCTCGATCGCATCGAGCGCATCATCGACGACGAAGTGCCGCTGCCGGAGCCCGAACCACCGGTCCCAGAACTCGCTCCCGAACCGGAACCGGAACCGGCGCCCGCGCGGTCCGTCGAGGTCAACTTCAATCCAGCCCAACCGGTCCCCACCACCCCCTACGGCAAGCTGATTCACCAGACCGCCAAACGCCACCGCCTCAACCCCCAAGTCGTGGCCGCCCTGATCAAAGCCGAATCGGCCTATGACCGCTGGGCTTTGTCGCACAAGGGTGCCCGGGGCCTCATGCAACTTATGCCCGCCACCGCCAAGAGATTCGGCGTCCGTGCTTCTGAACTCTGGGAGCCCGAGCGCAACCTAGAAGCCGGCTCCAAGTACTTGCGCTGGCTCCTAGACCGTTTTGACGGCGACCTCAAATTGGCCCTAGCCAGCTACAACGCTGGCGAAGGCTCCGTGAAACGCTACGGCGGTGTGCCGCCCTACCGTGAGACGCGTAAGTACATCCGACGGATTTACCAGACGTTGGGTCTTCCGCGGCCGGCTGTGTAGGTTCGTGGCCCACTCGCAGCCGCTTCTTCAAGAGCGCTTCTGATACCGCATCACCACCAGCGTCCGGTCGTCATCCGGCTCGCGCCCCTCGGCGTGGGCATCGACCGCCGCTAGCAACCGCCCGCGAACCTCGGTCGGAGAGGCGAAATCGCCGCTCAGTGCCTCTATGGTTCGGTCGTAGCCAAAGGCGTCGTCGCGGTGGTTGGTGGCCTCGATGAGGCCGTCTGACATCCAGACCAAATAGTCGCCGCTCTCCAACTGGATCTCTCGGCTCTCGTAGACGTTGCCCAGAATTCCCAAGGGCGAACTGGGAATGATGATCTCTTGAACTCCGCCCGCGCGTAGCAGGTAGGTCGGCGGGTGGCCGGCGCTGGTGATTTCCAGAACGCCGGTGGTGGTGTCGAGCAGGCCGAGTGTGGCGGTGACGAAGAAACGGTCATGGGCGTTGGCGCGCACCAAGGAATCGAGGCGGCTGAAGATGGCGCCGGGTTCCGGCCGGGTGTCCGAGTCGACCAGAATTTGCAGTGCCGCTTTGATCATCGCCATGCGCAAACCGGAGGAGAGGCCGTGGCCGGAGACATCGGCGATCACCACCGCGACGTGCGTCTCGTCCAGCCGCAGAATGTCGAAATAGTCGCCGCCGATGGCGGCGCTGGGCTCGAAGAGGGTGGCGAAATCGATCGCGTCGCCGCGAGGCAGATCGGTCGGCAGCAAACTCTCCTGCAACTGACGCGCGATCTCCAGCTCCTTCTCGAGCGCCTCCTTCTGAGCGGCGGTGGCCACCAGCCCCTCCATCTCCGCCGACATCTGGTTGAAGGAGCGCTGCAACTCGCCCAGCTGGTCGCGCCGGTAGACCGGGATGCGCACCGAGAAGTCGCCGCGACGCACTGCCGCGGTCGCCCTCGAGAGATGGTTGACCGCGCGACTCAGGCCGAAAATCATCGCCAACGCTAGGAGCACGGCGACGCCATAGACACTCAACAGGAAGGCGGCAACGACCAGGAGGGCGATCCAGGGTTCTATATCCTGCTCGGGCTGGTCGGAGAGTAACTTGCTGAACACCGCCCGAGGAGTGCTGTTGAGTGTGGCGCGTACCTCCGAGGTGATCTGGGCGCCATCGCTGATCGAATAGATCGAGCCGGAGGTATACCAGGCCCAAATCTTGGGCTTGTCGAGGAAGCCGTCCGACTTGGCTTGGCTGGTGAAGAAGTCTTCTTTGATCTCCGGCGGGGTGGAGGTTTCCGTCTCCTTGGAGCGAAACTTGATGTCACGAATGGTCACCACGCCGAGTGATTCAACATCGCCCACCCGTTCCAGGTCGACCCAGACGCCGCTTCGTTTGCGCAGCAACTCGGCCAAGGATCCCAGGTAGACAGCGGTTAGCCCCCAGTCCCCCTCCTCGACCGCGACCGCTAGAGTGGGGTAGCCGTCGCTGCCCACCACGTAGCGTGCGACCCCTTCCGGGGGAGTCGCCGCCGCGGATGACGGGGCGGATTCGGTGGACGGTGCTGGCGCCGGAGTGGGTGGTTCGGTCAACCAAGCGGGCCAGTCTTCGCCCGCCAAGCCGGCGCCGGAGACTCTTTGGCCCTTGAAGTAGTAGTCGAAGGCGAAACCGTCTCGGGTCTCCGGGGCCGGGTGTTCGAAAATGAACAAGGAGAGCTGTTGCTCGGCTCGCGCAAGCAGATCCCTCTCTGTCTTTTCGACGGCGGTGCGGTAGAGGTGCGAGAGAAAGAAGCTCGATAGCAAAGTGCTGACGGCGAGTGCCAACAGGGCCACCATCGGAATCGGCACGATGCCAATCAGGAAGTAGGTAAAGGCAAGCCGTCGCCCGACCTTCCACAGAAAAGCCTGATAGATCTTGATCGCAAGCCACACCACCAAGGTGATCACTAACCCGGTGAGCACAAACTGGGCGAAGACACTGACAATCGGTACTCCGGCCATGGAGATCGCCAAGAGAACGACGGTGGCGCCGGCCGGGATGAGGAACTTGTGTAGCGAGCGTTTCATGGCGGGGGGGAGTCGCGGACGGGAGCCGTCCTCGGTCACTGAGAATACGTCGAAAACTACTCGGATGTTCCAAGACGGAAAAAGAGGCAGCCGGTTGGCCCGGCGGCTCTGTAAAGCGTACAATCACCACTCGCAGCAACGAAGAGGAGATTTCTTAGGTGTCAAGACTACCGCGAGCCCAGGAGCATCTGAAGACCGCCTTCATCGCCGAGGCCGAGAAGGCCGCGCTCTACCGCGCCTTCGCCGTGCGAGCCGAGCGCGACGGGCAGTCTAATCTGGCGGCCAACTGGCGCCAGCTTGCCGCCGACAAAGATGCGCGGGCGGTGGCTCAGATTGAAGCGGCGGGGCAAGTTCGCGACGCCGCCAAGAATTTGGCGGCGGCCATCGCTCAGGAGAGCTACCAGGAGAACCTTCTCTATCCGAAGATGGTTCGCGAAGTCGATGGCGTGGCCGCTGAGGTTCTCCAAGCGACCATCGTGGCGCTGGCCGGTGACAGAGAGCGGCTAGAAGAGCTGCGCCGGGCCTTCAACTCGTCGCAGGGCGACGTTGCCGAATCGGCGTAGCTGGGGCGGCGGATCTAGCAGCTAACTCCCCACTGGGGGTGGTCGAGCTGGAAACCCTCGTCCTCATCGTAGTCGAGCACGGCGCCGTTCAACTCGCTGGCGGCCTGTCGATCGAGCAGTAGCGGGATTCCGGCGATCTCGAGTTCCAGGTCGCCATCCACGGCACGGCGCGCCGCGGCGAGACGAAAGCCCATTGCGCCGCAGCCACCGGCGAAGGCGATGCGCAGCTTGCGGTTTCCCCCCAAGTCCCTTCGAGCAGCCAAAGTGGCGGCGGCCGTAAGCGTCATTTTCATCCTGGGATGCTAGCCCGAATAGGGCCGTAAATGATAGGGAAGACAAGCGTTTCGGTGCTTGTGACGGATTGCGCAAGCGTCTTGTGGGTAGCTGGGGCAGATGATACAGTCAGCGGTCGAAAGGAAGGGCTAGAGACGATGAAAGGACTGACTGGAGAGAGTTGGGTTACCACCCAGTTTGACGCCTTGGAAGATTGGTCTCAGCGCCATTCCTTCTGGCCCTTCCCGTTTGGCACGGCCTGCTGCGCGATCGAGTTCATGAGTTCGGTTTCGAGCCATTACGATATGGCCCGTTTCGGTTCCGAGGTGGTGCGGTTTTCGCCGCGGCAAAGCGACTTGCTGATCGTTGCCGGCACCATCAACGACAAGATGGGGCCGGTGTTGAAGAAGATTTACGACCAGATGGCCGATCCCAAGTGGGTGGTTTCGATGGGAGCCTGTGCTTGTTCTGGCGGTTTCTATCGGGCGTACCACGTGATGCAAGGGATCGACGAGATCATCCCCGTGGATGTTTACGTACCCGGTTGCCCACCCACCCCGGAAGGGCTGATTTACGGCATCTTGCAGCTCAAGGAAAAGGTGATTCGTGATCGCCAGGCCCACCGCAAGAGGCTTAAAGAGGAGAAGGCCCGTGCCGGAACTGAAGGCGTCGGAACTCAAGGCGTCGGAAACCAAGCCGCCGCGGTCTCCGCCTGATCACCCCGTGACGGATTCCCAGTCCCCAACGACGCAAGCCGCCAACGCTCTGATCGACCACTACCCACCGGGGACGATCGTTCCGCAAGAGGGGCTCGATCAAGAGACGTGGATCGTCGACAAGTCGATACTGGCGGCGTTGGCGCGCGAGTTGTGCGACAACCCCGCGACCTGCTACGACCTGATGCTGGACCTTTGCGGGGTCGACTTTCCCGACCGCGAGCAGCGCTTCGAGGTGGTCTATCACCTCTACTCGTTGCCACGCGCGCACCGTTTGCGGCTCAAGGTCCCGGTGGGAGAGGACGACCTTACGCTGCCCTCGTTGATCCCGGTGTGGAAGGCCGCCAACTGGTTTGAGCGCGAAGCCTGGGAGATGTTCGGGGTGGTCTTCGAGAACCACCCGAACCTGCGCCGGCTGCTGACCCACGAAGCCTTCCAGGGCCACCCGCTGCGTAAGGACTACGACCCGGCGCGGCGGTGGATTTTGACCGAAGACAAGATGTACATGCCCAAGCTCGACGTGCCTTCAGACGGCGACGACGATCTCTTTGAGCGCATGACGGTCAACATCGGTCCCTCGCATCCGGCGATGCACGGAACCTTTCGCATCGTCGCCGAGATGGATGGCGAGAACATCGTCGCCAGTGAGTTGGAGATCGGTTACCTCCATCGCTGCTTTGAGAAAATGGCCGAGACCCATACCTGGCAGCAGGTGATCCCGTACACCGATCGGTTGAACTATTGCTCCTCGTTCATCAACAACATCGGCTACTGCCGCACAGTGGAGAAGATGCTGGGCATCGAGGCGCCGCCGCGCGCGGTGTGGGCGAGCACCATCCTCTCTGAGTTCTCGCGCATCATGGACCACTGCGTGTGCAACGGCACGACC
>QIHU01000822.1 GCA_003231035.1 Acidobacteriota bacterium | reverse complement strand
GATCACGCCGTGTTCGATGGGCTGGTAGTTGGGGTCGGGGAAGACGTTGCGAAAATCGGGGTTGCGCAGCCGCTTGGTGACGATCTCGGTCAGCACGTCTCGGTAGTCGATGGTGACCTTGAGATCTTGCCCCTCGTAGAGTTGCTCGGGGGCCAAGCCGGGCCAGCGGGTCAGAACGCGGCCGCCGGCCACGCTGTCGCCGAGCACCATCATCATGCCGCCGTGGCCGTGGTCGGTGCCGAGGCTGCCGTTTTCGATCGCGTTGCGGCCGAATTCGCTCATCGCCGTGGTGATGACGTTGTTCACCTCGCCGGCTTTCAGGTCGCGGTGGAAGGCGGCGAGGCCCGCGGCGAGGTCGCTCATCGTAGCCGCCATCGAACCTTCTTGCGGAGCTTGTAGTTCGTGTGTGTCCCAGCCCCCAAGGTCGATGGCGATCGCCTCCACCCCGAGTTGTGCCTTGATCAGGGCCGCGGTCGAACGTAGCGCTTGGCCGAACTCGGTCTCGGGGTAGCTCGCGTCGCCGGCCGGTTGGTAGGAGTCGAAGTCGATTTGTTGCAAGAGCTCGATGGTGCGGGAGGTATTTTTCGCCGAAGACCGCAGTGGATCGCCGGCCGCGGCGTACATCGCTTCGATCGCGGCGAAGCGCTCGACCGAGGTGGCGGGGTCGCCGTCGAGACCGTAGGTGGCTGGGTCGGGCGCGGCGACGGCGAGTGGGCCGCCGACCAAGGTGCGTTGCAAGGATTGGTTGATTGCGACGGCGCGCAGGAGGCCGTCTTGGAGAGTCGGTGCGGTGGTTTGCAGGTGGCGCCCTAGCCAGCCGGTGGCGAGAGTGGCCGGCGGCCGCGGTTGGCCGACCTCCATGTAGTACATGGCGTTGAAATGGGAGCGCGTGGGGTCGTTCGAGCCGCAGGCGTGGACGAACAGCAAATCACCCTCTTGGTAGGGTTCTAGCAGGGGCGCCATCGCTGGCGCTAGACCGAAGAAGCCGTCGAGATCGTCGACCGCGAACGAGTTGCCACTGTCCGGTTGAGGCAGTGCCAGAGTCGGGCGTAAGCGGTAGTAGTCCGCTTCGCCGTGGGGCACGCAGAGCGACAACGAATCGGCCCCGCCGCGCAGGAAAATCGAGACCATCACGTCGCGCTCGCTGTCGTCTTCGTCGGCCAAGGCGACGCGCGGTAGCCACGCCGGGCCGAGGGCGGTGACCAGGGTTGCGGCGGAAAGGCTGAGGAAGTGGCGTCGCGAGAGTGCCTTGTATTCCTTGCAGCCGTCTTGACAACGGTCGTGGGGGCGGCGATCAGACATGTCAATACTCCTGGAATTCGGGAGAGGCAATTGCAATTCCGATCGCTTGGGCGACGTGATGCGGGGTGCGCGGAGGTGGACCGAGGAAACGACGGACTTCGGACCTCGAAGTCTGGGTCATCGTTTGGTGGGTGAGTAGCCAGTCGATGCGGTCTCTCAACAGGGCGGAGCGCAGGTTGGGTTTCATGAACTTGCCGAGCTGAGGGGTGACGCCGACTTCTGGCAGCATGATTCGTGAGCTGAAGCTCCACCGGGGCAGAAGGAAGGCCGACCAGTATTCCTGGCTGTCCGGGTAGCCGTTGGGCGGCGCCCAATTGAACGGAAGCTGACCGGCTTGCATCAGCTCGAAGATCAAGTACAGCGGCTGGTTGACCTCGGCGAACAGCGCTCGCACGGCGGAGGTCACCAGGTGGTAAGGGCGCTTGAGTTTGGGGGTGGCCTTGGCTAGCCACGGGCGCCTGAGGATTGTCCGCAGCATTGCCCGCACGTCTCCGCCGGTGCTTTGGTAGATGTTGGCTATGCGCTGGATCCTCCACTCGGACGGCTCGTAGCCCCACAAGTAGCGAATCAACTTTCGGGAGACAAGTCGGGCCGTCTCTGGGTGCTCGGCCAGAATCGAGAGCACCGTTTCTCCGTCTTCGATCCCGCCTCCAGCGGGGATGGTGTGGCCCAGAACGGTTTTCTCACCTCGGTCGTGAGCACCAGCATCGAATTGGAACTGGCCGAATTGGGAATTCGGTTCCCTGTTGAAGCCCCACCCGGTAAAGCAGCGCGCAACCTCCTTGACATCTCGCTCCGTGAAGGCGTCTGGGCCGATCGTGTGCAGCTCCATGAGCTCGCGAGCGTAGTTCTCGTTGGGATGATCTTTGAGGTTAGTGTCGTTGGTCAAGTACGAGAGCATCGCCGGGCTGTGGGCGCTGGCCCGCAAGAGGGCCGGGAAGTTGTCGAGGGCGTGGGCGCGGATCACGGACTCGTCATCGGTCGGTTTGAAGAAGAGAGCCAGGTCGCTGGTGGTGTCGATGCTGAAGTGATCGCTCCAGAAGATCACCATCCGTTCGAAGAGCTGTCGTGGGCTGTAGATCGAGCGCAGGACGGTGGCGAACCAGAACTCAAAGAGGACAACCTCCGGTTCATCCGAGTAGTAGAAGAGTCGCTCGGCAGGGGACAAGCTCAGGGTCGGTAGCGCTTGGCGTAGAACCGATTCGAGCGGTTGATCGTCCAGTTGGTCGAGGGTGAGCTGCTGCTCAAGATAGCCGCGATAGCCGACTTGCTCGAGCACCTGGTGGTCGAACGCGGTAGCGCCGAGAGTGGTTCTCTGGAGCAGTCTCTGCTCGGGGGTGACCGCTTGCCAGCCCCCGTCCCCATGTGCCGCTTTCAGTTGTTGGCGGGTGGGCAAGGCCGGCGACAAGGTCGCCGCGGCGCGACAGAGTGCGGCCATCTTGGCAGTCGGGTCCTGGCGGGCTTTGTCGGCGAGTTTCCGGGCAAAGGGCTGGCGTCGATCCCCGGTGAATGCGAACGAGCTAGCTGCGTCGAGCAACATCAAATCCTCCTTGACTGCGGTGGCGATAACCCCTCTGTACCGGTAAGGCGGAATCGGCGAGTGAAACGGATACACCTTTCTTCAGTGCGTCAGCTTGGCGCTGGCATTGTGTAGAGTAGCTCCCTAGTGATCCCATGGCTGAAACGTTTAACACAAGGATGAGCCTTCGAGCCTGCGTGGCTCTAGCCGTGGCGTGGCTCGCCTTGCCAGGCTTGCCGGCGCTTGCCGAGGGTACCCAAACGGGTGTGATCGTCGGACGGGTAAGCGATGAAGACGGCAATGGGTTGCAGCAGGTCGAGGTTACTCTTGCGGGAACCCGCGGTGAGCGCGTGGCGTGGAGCGACGTGGACGGCCGGTTCCGTTTTCCGGCCTTGTCGGTTGGCCTCTATGCCGTCTCGGCGCGCCTGTTGGGCCTCGCGGCGTCTGAGGCTGGGATCGCCGTCAATATCGACAACACCACTGAAGTCGAGCTGATTTTGGCCGAGTCGAGCGCCCCGGTAGTGGCTTCTCAGGGCTGGATCCAGGTGATTGCCGCGGCGTCGATCCTCGATCCTTTCGATAGCCGAGTGCGCGCAGGGCTGCGCTCCGACTTCCTGGCCGAGTTGCCGATCCAACGCTTCTATCAGAGCGTGGCGCTAGCGCTTCCCGGAGTCAGTGGCGGCGAGGATGGCAATCCGAACGTCGCTGGAGCCTTGCGCGGCAACAACGTTTTCTTGATCGACGGTGTCGATACCACCGATGGGACGACCGGCCTCTTTGGTCTCAACTTGAGCTTCGAGGCGATTGAAGCGGTGGACGTCACCACCGCGGCGCGCAGCGGTGAGTACACCCTCTCCTCGGGAGCGGTGATCAACGTGGTGACTCGGTCCGGCGGCGAAGACTACCGCGGCACCTTGCGTTGGCTGGCCACCAACCCCGGCTGGAATAGCGACTACGACTACTCGGAGGGGGTCGCCGGCCATTTGGCGGTGCAACAGGCGACCGCAAACGCAGGTTCGAGCCGTATCGATCCCAGAGTCGCGGTGACTCTCGGCGGCCCACTGGTGGTGGAGAAGCTGTGGTTTTTTGGGGTGTACGAAGACGGTGAGCGCTCGCTCCTCCAGCCGACGATCGAAGGGTCGGCCTTTGACGAGGCGGCGCAACTTGAAAGCGCCACGGTCAAGCTCACCGCGCAACCGACCGCCGCTCTCTCGCTGGTCGTTCAAAGCAACACTGACGAAGCGCGCTTCAACACGTTTTCGCCCTTCGACCGAGGTCCTGGAGAAAATCGCGCGAGCCGAACCACACCTCGGCCCCTGCGCGATCAGTTTGTCAACCGACTGCCGGGTGAAATTTTCGCCGTGGAGAACCGCCTTCAACAGGGCGACTTTTCCAAGCTACAAGGGACCTGGACGGCAGGCCAGAATCTAGCGTTCGATCTGACTCTGGCCCGTCAGGAGCGCGAACTGTCGCGCGACGGAGCACGCTCACGCGGGTTGGCTGGAGATGCTCCGCACCTGGCGATCTTCGCCGCTCCCGGTGATGACGGCGATCCGGTGGGGGAGATCCAGAATCTGATTGTCTTCAACGGAGTGACCGATCGAGGGGCGGAACGGCGTCCGCGCAAGCAAGGTACCTTCGGTGTGACCGGCTACTTCCGGGGCGGCGCTGGCGAGCACGAAGTGCGCGCCGGGATCGATTACCGGCGGACTCAGTCGCGCCGGGCCTTGACTTTTCCAGGGGTTGGCGGCGCCGACGCTGCTACCGGGAGGCCGGTGGCGGGTCAGCTCTTTCTCGATCTCGATCTACGCCCGGAATGCCTGGAGATGGGGCAGTGCGCTCCATTTGACCCAGACAGCGGGCTTTTTCAGCCCTTTCTGCGCTTCAACTTCTGGCAGCGGCCGGCGCGCGAGACGACTCTCGATACTTCCGCCGTCTATCTGCGCGACACCATCCTGTGGGATCGATGGAGCTTGAGCGGCGGGGTTCGGTTGGAACGCCAAATTGGGGAAGACGACAGTGGTCGCACGTTGGTGGACGACACCGTGCTGGCGCCGAATCTGGCGCTTTCCTATGACCCGTTCGGCGACGGCGTGGTGCTTCTCTCGGCGAGTGTCAGCCGTACCCACGAACCGATCCAGCACCAGTACCTCGACTCTTTCGCCCGCCAGGAGATCTTCTCTGGGTACACGGAATACAGTTGGGCCGGCATTGCGGGCTTCGATTGTAGCGGCCAAGATCCGTCGGACTTCAACTCGGTTTGCTGGATTGCTACCGATGTCGTCGCACCGCG
>QIHU01000098.1 GCA_003231035.1 Acidobacteriota bacterium | reverse complement strand
TAGCCCACACCTTGCTACGCGCCGGTCTCGACTACCTCGCCGTCGCCTATCCCGACGAGGGAGCGCGGCTACGCGACAGCGGGATTTCCGCTCCCATCTTGGTCCAGAACATCCTGCCCCACGAGGTCGACAAGGTGGTACGCCACCGGTTGACGGCGCAAATCTCGAACTCGTCTCAGATCGAGTCGCTGGAAACCGAATGCGCGCGGCAAGGTATTGAAGATCGATACCGGCATGGGCCGGGCCGGCGCCTTCCCCGCCGAGGCACTAGAACTGGCGCGTTGCCTGGCCGGCTCCACTTGGCTAGAGTTCGAAGGGCTGATGACCCACCTCGCCATCGCCGACGACCCCGCTGGTGACGACCATTCGGCCAAGCAGCTGAGACGTTTTGACTCCGTGCGCCAGCAGCTAGCCGAAGCCGGGCTGACACCGCGCTTCGTTCACGCCGCCAACAGCGCGGCCATCGAGCGGCTACCCCAAGGCCACTACACCATGGTCCGCGCCGGCCTCGCCCTACTCGGCTACAGCCGACCTGCCAGGAACGAAGCCGAGCACCCCCAACTGGTTCAGCAACCGGTCCTACGGCTGGTAACCCGTGTCGTCTCGGTCAAGAAACTACCCGCCGGCCAAGGTATCGGCTACGGCCTCACCTTCGAGACCCCCACCGAGGAGGATGAACGAACCATCGCCGTGGTCGCCATCGGCTACAACGACGGCTACCCCTGGTCGCTCTCCAACCGAGGTTGGATGGCCATCGACGGCCACCGTTGCCCCGTTGTCGGCCGCGTCTGCATGGACGTCACCCTGCTCGACGTCACCACCCTCAACACCACCGTTGAAGCCGGCGACGAAGTCGTCGTCTTCGGCCCCGAAGATCCCGAACCTTCACTGCTCGAACTGGCCAAGCTGGCCGGCACGATCCCCTACGAACTCCTCACCCGAATCTCGCCACGAGTGCGCAGGATCTTTCGTGGTAGCCACTAAGCCGGAGAGGGCGCACCGGGTCCAGTCAACAGGCCAACAGGCCACTGCCGATTCGATCGGTATCTAGTTAGGGGCGCAGCTCGATGCTAGAATTTCAGGCCGTCGCACTGTTCGCGCAAAATTCGGGCTTTGAAACTCTTGCCAAGGAAGCCATGAGATTCCAAATCACTCTCGACCGGGACGAAGATGGCATTTGGATCACCGAGTGCCCGGCGATCCCCGGCTGTGTCAGCCAAGGTGCAACCAAGGACGAAGCAGAGGCGAACATTCGGGAAGCGATCGAACTGTGCTTGGAAGTTCGTGCCGAGCGCGGTCTTCCGTTGACTGTCGAAACCCGTCAGATCGAAGTACTCGTCTAGTGCCACCGATTCCGACCCTCAGCGGGCGGCAGGTTGTACGAATTTTTAGGCGGCTCGGCTGGAGTATCGCGCGTCAGCGTGGCAGCCATGTCGTGATGATCAAGGATGGCGAATTAGCTACCCTTTCGATCCCAGATCACAAGACTGTCGCCAAAGGGACCTTGCGTGGATTGATCCGAGCGGCCAGCTTGACGGTTTCGGAGTTCCTCGCGGCTCGATAGCGCTCCAGTTCGCAAGAACTTGATCTAGCGCGGAAACCGCACCACCTTCACCACCCCCCGCCCTTCGACCGACCGCTCAAGCAGGAGCACTTCGGCTCGGCCGTCGCCGTCGATGTCCAGGGTGGTGAGTTGGTCGTAGGAGGTGGAATCCGCCTGCGATTCCACCGGGTCCTGGCCTCCGCCGACGGAGATCGAAACCACGCGAGCGCCCTCCAGCTCACCGATCGGCACTGCCCAACGCGGTTTCTTCTCGACCAGCCGGCGCTTCGCCTCCTGCCCGGGATAGACCAGCAGCTCTGATTCCGAGGCGCACACTAGATCGATCCGGCCGTCGCCCGTCAAGTCGCTGGAGAAATCGGCCACGGCGAAATCGATTTCCAAGGTCGACCTCTTGCTCGTCGGCTCGAACCGGCCGCTCGCTTTGGCGAGGAAGGCTTCCACGTGCAGCTTGCCGGCCCCCAGCCCCTTGCTTTGCAGGGTCACCAGATCGTCGATACCGTCGCCGTTGACGTCGACGATTTCGATTCCCATCGGGTACCAGCGAAGGTTCTCGGTGAGCACCTCCAGAACGGGACGGCGGCCGGCGCGGGTGCGGTCCGCCAGCAAGGGGAAGAGGCGCAGCCTTTTCTTCTCGAAGATTCCCATCTTGTCGGCGCTCTGCGTGGCGACGATGAGAACCGGCCGCTTGCCCATCCAGCCATACCAGCTCTGTTCGACCTTCTCGGCGCCAGGGAGCAGCGACCAGGCCTCTTGCACAGCCCCCTCTTCGTCTGGCCCCAGGGCGGGGTCCACCAAGAGTGTGCGCAGTCGCCGTTTCCCCTGCGCTTCTGGCCCACTGACGAAGAGGGAGCCCCCTTGCGGACGCCGGATCTCGCTCACCCGCTCGGTGGTGAGGTACATCCCCATCCGGGTGCGCGCCACCTGAATCGGCAGCCGATAGTGGCCCTGACTGCGAAAAGGAAGGCCGAGGCGCAAGATCTCCAGTTGGCCCACCTGCGCGGAGGCGTACCAAGGTCCGAAATCGGTCGGCCCGAGTATGCCTCGGCCCGGCCGTGCCCTGGGATCGTAACCCCGGTCGGCCAGCAGATGGTTTTGGCCCGACAACGCCGCGGTCGTGCCATCGCCAAACTGCGGATGGCCGAGGGAATAGAGGTTTCCGGGAACACCGAGAAGCACTTCGCGCAGCTCATCGCCGTCGAGATCCACCGCTTCGAGGATCGCAACACCACCTGGGAGATCTTCGCGCAGCACGCTCAATTCCGGCTCACTACCGTCCCGGGATAAACGCAAGCGCAGCAAGGAGTTGGGCTCGTCGGCGTTCTCGCCACCCACCAGCAAGATCAACGCCCCACCCCCCGGCGCCACCACCGAGAGAAGCGGTCCTTCGACGACCGCCGTGATCACCTCCACTCCGTTCGTCGAGCTTTGAGAAAGGCCGAGGGTTGGCGGCTGCGTCGGCGGTTTCTCCTCGGCCCGCGCGGGCACGAGGCCCACGCTCAGCGCCAAGCAGAGGGTCCAGGCGAGGGGGTTCCAACCACGAAGACTCAGCACTCTCATCGCGCACCTCCGCTCAAGTAGAGATCCAACCGTACCGGCGGAGTGACCCCGGGCTCAGGAGCGGGGCGCGGTTGAACTACCGAAAGGTCGCTTCGACCATCGCCGTCGTAGTCCAAGACCCGCACCAGCGCCAAGTTCCGCGGCTCCGCATCCAGGGTCAGGGTGAGATCGGGCGACGAGGGATAGGAGCAATCCTCACGACCGCGGTGAATCGTCACCTTCTTGCCCCGCCCCATTTGTACGAAATCGGCTCGCCCGTCGCCGTCAAAGTCACCGGCGAACTGCGACAAGCGCCCTTGCTTGAGGTTGTTCAGATCGATGCGGAACTTTCCCGAGAGATCCAACCCGCGAACCGGCTCGAACTCGCCCTCTGCCGTCTGGCACCAGAGGTGAAAGTCGAGCCCCAGGGTCAATCGTTTGGTCACCGCCACCGACATCATCTTGAGGAGCGAAAAATCGAAGGTCAGGGTGACTAGGTCTTGCCTCCCGTCACCATTGAGATCCTGAAATCCTCCCGGCAAGCGCAAGCCACCCTCCCCACTTTCTTGGCCGAAGGCATAGCCCTCGACCTCGAACCTCCGCTGCGCTGCCGCCGGGAGGGCGAAGGCCGACGACGGGCGGTAGACCCGGTAGGCGAATCGTGGCCGCTTGGCCGCCTTCACTTCCTTGCGCAACGACAGGTCATCCCCCGCGGAGAGATGTTCGATGGTGACGTACTCAGCGCTCGAATCCCCGTCGAGATCGCCAAAGTAGACGACGGCGGAGCGGTTCTCCTCTTCGCCATCGTCCTCGTCGTCGAGAAGCGCGGCGCGACTCGCCTTCCAGCGTTCGGCCAACGGCTCGATGGCCGGCGCGAAGCGGCCGCCACCGAGGTTGCGCAGCAGGTGGAAATGTTCCCACCCACCGTTGTGCCAGCGCAGAAGCAGATCGGGAAGACCGTCGCCATTGACGTCGCGCACGGTGGGCAAGGGGAAGTGGCGACGCATGGCCCCGACCTTGAACTGCCGTTCGTCAAACGGCAGCTCGATGCGCGAAGTCGGCGTGGCCTCGAGGCCACCGGCGATGCCGCGATAGAGGCTGAAACCATGGGTGGTCGGCAAGAGAAGGTCCGCGACCCCGTCCCCGTCCACATCTTGGACCAGCTTCAGGGCTGGCAGGAAGGCGCCGGTCCCGGCGAGCACCGGGCGCTCTTCGAGCAGGGGCTCGAGCGCTAGCTCGCGGCCATCCTCCCCGGCTACCAAACGAAGGGCCGAAGCGCCGGTATCGGTCAGGGCGAGCACCGGGATGCCCGGTGGCCCTTGTTCGAGCGAAAGGACGGAAGGCGGCAGCGGTAAGGGTGGTGCCGCCGGCTGGTATCCGCCCTGCTCGTCGGCCAGAAAGGCGCGAACTTCGCGCCGATCCAACAGGGCCGGCACGATGGTCAAGACCTCGACGAGCCCGTCGATGCCGTCGATCTCGCTTTCTTCCTCGATCCCGATCTGATCCCACCGGGTGTAGGCCACGGCGATCACCAGGTCGAGCCGACCGTCGCCGTCGAGGTCGGTGGGAATCACCGAAACCGGCGCCCCCGGCAGGTCGATCGGCAGGTGGCGCAAGGCAAGCTTATCCGCCATCGAAGGGGCGGCGGCGATGCAGAGCAGAGCCACGCTCAGTGGTGGCAGGAGCAGGCGAGTCTTCATGTACACATTCCTTTCAAGTCCCCCATCCAAACCTCGAATAGCAAACGCCGGCCAGAGCAAGATATTTCATCGTGGCCCCTTGACAAATTATGCGCAAACACCTAGCGTTATGCACATACCGAAGAGGGCCACATGCCAGCAGATCGAGACCAACGAGACGAACGACGCCGCGCCATTTTGCGCATCCTCCGCCGCACCCGCATCGGTAGCCAGAAGGATCTGGTCAGTCGCTTGCGGATGCGTAACTTTGAGGCGACCCAGTCGAGCGTCAGCCGCGACCTGCGCGATCTCGGCGTCGCCAAGGTGTCCGGTCGCTACGAGGCGCCGATCGCCGACCTCGACCCCAGTTCGCCGGACGACTTCGCCGAGGTGACTCGGTTTCTGCGTCAGGTGTGCACCGCGGGACCTCACATGATCGCTCCGAGCGTCGCCTTGGCGATCGACGCCGCCCCGTGGCCCGAGGTGGCCGGCACCGTCGCCGGCAATGACACGATTTTTATCGCCACCGGCTCTCTCGGCGACCAGAAGAAGGTAGCGCGGCGACTGCACGACCTGACGGAATCGAAATGATCGATCCACAAAAGGCGATGGACCTTTTTTCGCCGAGCCCTCAAGAATCGTCCCAAGCCGCGCCGCTGACGGCACTTGAGGGACACCGCGGCACGGAACCATCCGTGCAACGGTGGCTAGGAGCACCAGGATGACCGACCAGATCGCCAAGACCCGCAAGACCGTCACCACCTCGTTTCCTCAACCCCAAGCCGCCGAGCGACCGATGCAGCGGGTTCGACTGGACAAGATCGCA
>QIHU01000205.1 GCA_003231035.1 Acidobacteriota bacterium | reverse complement strand
CGGGCGGCGATGATCGATGCCTTGCCGCCAGGCCGGATGCTGGCGGTGCCGTTGTCTGAAGAGGAGATTGTGCCCTTGCTGGACGAGACTCTGTCGCTGGCGGCGCTCAACGGTCCTCGCGTCTCGGTGGTGGCGGGCAGCGAAGCGGCGATTGCCGATCTCGAAGGGCGGCTCTTGGCACGCGACGTGGTTTCGCGGCGGTTGCGCACCACCCACGCCTTCCACTCGCATCTCATGCAGCCGATTGCTCAGCCCTTCCAGGAAGAGGTTTCTCGCTTCTCCATGCGGGCGCCGAAGATCCCCTATCTCTCCAACGTCACCGGCTTATGGATGACGGCGGCGGAGCTGGGGGATCCCGGTTACTGGGTGCGCCATCTTTGCGAACCGGTCCGGTTCTCGCAGGGGATGAGCGAGTTGTTGTCCGACCCCGAACGAGTGCTGGTCGAAGTAGGACCGGGCCAGGCTCTCTCCACCTCCGCCATGCAGCATCCCGATCGCGACGCCAAGACGGTGGCCCTCTCGTCGTTGCGCGACCCACGTCAGGGCGGCGGTGACCTGCCCTTCCTGCTCACCGCCCTGGCCCGGCTGTGGCTCGCCGGGGGAGCGGTCGACTGGCGCGGCTTTGCCCGCCACGAGCGGCGGCGGCGGTTGCCTTTGCCCAGCTATCCCTTCGACCATCAGCGCTACTGGATCGATCCTCTCTCGGCGCGGGAAATGCAACGGCTCCAGCGGGTAGCTGGGGCAAAAACGGCCAACCTCGACGATTGGTTCTTCCTGCCCCGCTGGCGTCCGGCTCCCTTGCCTGCCGCGCCGCGATGGAGTTCGGGGGGCGCCGCCAGCCGCTGGCTGGTGCTCAGTGACGGCCACCCGGTGATCGAGGGGTTGATCGTCGGACTGGAAGAGGCGGGGCAGCGGATCGACCGCTTGCTGCTCTCCGATTTCGACTCGCCGGAAGCCGACTTGTCGGCGCTGGAAGCGTTGCTGATCGTGGCGCGCGACGAAGAGCGGTTGCCCGGGCGGCTGCTCCACGGCTGGGCGATGGGCGGCGGCGACGACTTCGAGGAGCTGCAACGGCGGGGGCTCTACAGCCTCAGTGCGCTGGTCGCGATGTTGAGCCGTCTGGGGATCGCCGAAGAAATGGAGCTGACCGTGCTCAGCCGGGGTCTCCACGCCGTGGAACCGGGGGATCGGCCACGTATCGGCCTGTCGACTCTCCACGGCGCCCTCTTGGTGATCCCTCAGGAGTACCGCAATCTCCATCTCCGATCGATCGACCTCGACGTGGATGGATTGGACGAAGAGGCGGGCCGCTGGTTGCTCGACGGAGTGCTGGCCGAATTGTGCCCAACCGCCCAGAGCAGCGTCGCCCAGCGCAGCGTCGCCTGGCGCGGCGGTCGTAGATTCGTGGCCGCTTTCGAACCCCTCCCTCTGACCGGAGAGGAACCGTCGAGCGAACCGTCCGAGGGGGGAGTTCAGCCATCGAGCCGTCGTGTGCTACGACGCGGAGGCGTCTATCTCATGGCCGGCGGCTTCGGTCATGTGGGGAGCATCGTCTGCCGCTACCTGGCTCGCCGCTTCGAGGCCAAACTGGTTCTCCTCGGGCGCAGCCCGGTGCCCGCGCGCGGCGAGTGGGATCGGCACCTGGCCGAGGGGAGCCCCCACGACGGGCTGCGCCGCCGGATCGAGCTGGTCCACGAACTCGAATCGCTGGGTTCGGAGGTCCTGGTGGTCAACGCCGATGTCGCCGACGAGGCGGCCATGGAAGGGGCGTTACAGGCTACCCAAGAGCGCTTCGGCGCCCTTCACGGTGTCTTCTATCTCGCCGCCGCGATGAGCGACGCGGTGATGCAGATGGCCGCCGACCGCGTCTCGCCGGCGGCCTGCCGGCCAATCTTTCGCGCCAAGGTCGACGGTCTTCGGGTGCTCGATCGGGTGCTCGCCGACCGGCGGCTCGACTTCTGCTTGCTCTTCTCGTCGATGTCCTCGGTCCTGGGCGGCTTAGGTTTCACCGCCTACGCGGCGGCCAACGCCTACCTCGACGCCTTCACCGCCGGCCAGCAGCGCCGCGGCCTCCACCATTGGCGGTGCGCCAACTTCGATGGCTGGAAGGTGACGGAGGAGAAGATGGCGGTGGCGGTTCAAGGAAGTTCGGTCGCCCAGTACACCATGTCGCCCAGCGAGAGCGGCGAAGCGATTCACCGCCTGCTCGGCCTCCACGGCGTCGCGCAGGTGGTGGTTTCGACGGGCGATCTCGACGAGCGGTTGGGCCGCTGGGTCGAGCTCAGAGGGCAGGAGGGTAGCGAGGAAACGAGCAGGCCGGAGGCGGCCAGCCTCTATGACCGCCCCGATCTGCCGACCGCCTACGTCGAGCCTCAAAGCGAGGTGGAGAAGGCGATCGCCACGATGTGGCAGGAGCTTCTCGGTATCGGTCAAGTCGGTCTTCACGACGATTTCTTCCAGCTCGGCGGCGACTCGCTACTGGCCACGCAGCTCGCTTCGCGGATGCGGTCGGCGCTCAAGATGGAGGTGCCACTGGGACTCTTCTTCAGCGCTCCCAACGTCTTCCAGATGGCGGAGGCGCTGGACAGCAGCCAGTCGACCGAGGTCGAATTGTCCGAGATCGAGCAAGCGTTGGCGGAGATCGGTGAACTTTCCGAAGAAGATATTCTGGGCCAACTGGCGCAGACCGAACTAGAAATACTGCTTGAGGAATCGGAAGAATGAGCACACTTGCCGACAAGCTGGCCAACCTGACGCCGACGGCCCGCCGCCTGCTGGAGGCCAAGCTGCGTCACAAGGGAATCGAGATCGATCGTTTCCAGATCCTTCCGCGATCCGAGGAGCGCGACCACTATCCACTCTCCTTCTCACAGCAGAGGCTGTGGTTCTTGCACCAGATGGAGCCGGCCAGCTCGGCGTACCATATCGAGTCGCCTTTCCGCATCGAAGGGCCTTGCGCGCCGCGAACCCTGCGCCGTGCGCTCAGCCTGCTGGTCGCTCGGCACGAAGCGCTGCGTACCGCCTTTGAGACCGTCGACGACATGCCCGTACAACGGGTGCTACCGCCTTTCGAGCAGTGGTTGCCGTTGGTCGATCTCTCGGCGCTGGCACCCGAGGTGCGCCATCGAGTGGGGCGCCGGCTCACCCGTTGTCACGTGTTACAGCCCTTCGACTTGACCGCGGGAAGACCCTTGCGTTCGGCCGTGATGCGCCACGGCGATCGCGACCACACCGTGCTTCTCACCATGCACCATATCGCCTCGGACGGTTGGTCGCTGGGGGTGCTCTACCGTGAACTGGTGACCGCCTACGGCGGGCTGGCCGCGGGCCGTTCATCGCTTTTTTCGACGCTACCGATTCAATACCCCGACTATGCGGTCTGGCAGCGAGAGTGGCAGGCGCGGGAGGTATTCCCCGGACAGTTGGAGTACTGGAAAGCGCAGCTGGACGGCCTGCCGGCGGTGCTTGATCTGCCCACCGACCGCCCGCGACCGTCGTTACAGACCATGGCCGGAGGCCAGGTCACCCTGCGTCAGGAGCCGGACCTGGTGCACCGGCTGCGGGCCCTGGCGCGGCGCGAGAAGACTACACTTTTCGTGGTGCTGTTGGCCGCGTACTACGCCGTGCTCCACCGCTGGACCGGGGTGAGTGACCTAGCGGTAGGTTCGCCGATCGCGGGTCGCAACCGCCTGGAACTCGAAGCGCTGATCGGCTTCTTCGTCAACACCCTGGTGCTACGCGCCGACCTTTCCGGCGCACCGACCTTCCGCGGGCTTCTGGGGCGGATCAGAGAGGTCAACGGCAAGGCCAATGCCAACCAGGATCTGCCATTCGAGATGCTGGTCGATGAGCTGCAAACGGAGCGTAGCCTCCAGCACAACCCGCTCTTTCAAGTCAGCTTCTCGTTTCAGAGCGACCCCGGCCTGGAGGCGGTCGCGGAAGGCGCTGGGTCGAGGGGCTTGGGCGAGGTGAAGATCCGTCCGCAGAAGGGCGAGTATTCGGCCACCATGTTCGACTTTTCCTTGTGGTTCACCGAAACGCCGCGGGACCTTAGCGGTTTGCTGGTGTACAACCTCGACTTATTCGACCGTACGACCGTGCACAGGTTCTCGCGGCGGCTGGTCGACTTCCTAGAAGCGGCGCTCGCCGACCCAGATGCATCGGTCGAGCAGCTCTCGAACCTCGGAGCGGTCGAGCGCCATCAGTTGTTGTGCGAGTGGAACTCGACGGCGACGCTCCACCCTGAGGATCGTTTGCTGCATCAGTGGTTCGAGTGGCGGGCGGAGCTCTCGCCGCAGCGCACCGCCCTCGAGTTCGCCGGCCAGACGCTGAGCTACGGCGAGCTAAACCGCCGGGCCAACTTGCTGGCCCGCCACCTCTTGGCGCTCGGCGTGGAGCGCGAGGAGTTGGTGGCGGTGGCCCTCGAGCGCGGCTTCGAGATGGTGGTGGCCCTGCTGGCGATCCTCAAGGCAGGGGCCGCCTACCTGCCGATCGACCCTTCCTACCCGCGCCAGCGGCTGGAGTTCATGCTGGGCGACGCCCGCGTCCGGGTGCTACTGACCGACACAGCGGTGAACGAGAGCCTGCCTGAGAACGAGGCGAGGAGAGTGTTGCTCGACGCCAGTGGGGAAGAGGGGTCGGCGGAGATTCTGGCCGCGGGCGATGGCTCCAATCTGGATCTGGAGATTGAACGCGAAGGGCTCGCCTACATGATTTATACCTCCGGCTCCACCGGCCAGCCGAAGGGGGCGATGAACTCACATGGCGCCATCCTCAACCGCATCCTTTGGATGCAGGAGCGCTACGGTTTGGTGGAGTCGGATGCGGTGCTACAAAAGACGCCCTTCTCCTTCGACGTCTCGGTCTGGGAGTTCTTCTGGCCGCTGGCGGTGGGCGCCCGGTTGGTGATCGCCGAGCCCGGAGGCCACCAGGAGAGTAGTTATCTAGTCCGGCTGATCGCTGAGGCCAGGGTCACCACCTTGCACTTCGTTCCGTCGATGCTGCGCAACTTTCTCGATGAACTCGATCTTGCGGGCTGTAGCGGTGTGCGCCGAGTGATCAGCAGCGGCGAGGCTCTGCCCAGCGATCTGGCGCGGCGCTTCGCCGAGCGGCTGCCGG
>QIHU01000269.1 GCA_003231035.1 Acidobacteriota bacterium | reverse complement strand
TCTCCCGGCACACTGTACTCATAGGCACCGCGCACCACGGTGGGCGTGGAGGCGAAATTTCCGTGGGCGATCGGCGGCGAGCTGGCCGCCGTCCACTCGATAGTGGTCGCTCGCCAGGGATTGGCACCGACCTTCTTGCCCTTGAAGATGCTCCAGAAGAAGTTGATGATGAAGGGGATCTGTGCCAGCGCCAGGCACCACGCGGAGATCGACATCACCTTGTTCCACATCAAGACGTCTTGGGCATGCGTGTACTGGCTACCACCATCGTAGAGGCGGCGTGAAACGCCGGCCAGCCCCTGGATGAACATCGGCATGAAGACGCCGTTCATGAACAGGAAGGAAGGCCAGAAATGGAGCCTGCCCAGCAGCTCGCTCATCTTCCTGCCGGTCACCTTCGGGAACCAGTAGTAGATGCCGGCAAAGAGCGCGAAAATCGTGCCCGGCGCCACCACGTAGTGGAAGTGACCGATGACGTAGTAGGTGTCATGCAAGTGAATGTCGGAGGCGGCTAGCCCCAGGGGTAAGCCGGTCAATCCTCCGATCCCGAACATCGGTAGGAAGGCCAAGGCGAAGAGCATCGGGGTGTTGAAGCGGATCGAAGCGCCCCACAGCGAGAGAAAAAGGCCGGTCAAGATCACCACCGAGGGGATCGAGATGATCATCGTGGTGGTCTGGAAGAAGCTCGACATCGTGGTGCCCATGCCCGTCATGAACATGTGGTGGGCCCAGACGACGAACGACAGGAAACCGAGGATGACGGTCGACCACACCATCGACTTGTAGCCCCACAAGGGCTTGCGGGTGTTGTTGGCGATGATCTCGGCGATGATGCCCAGCGCCGGTAGAATCAGCACGTAGACCTCGGGGTGGGCAAGGAACCAGAAAAGGTGCTGCCAGAGCAGCGGGCTACCTCCACCGGCGTAGTCGAGCACCTGGTTGCCGACCACCAACCCTTCCGGCATGAAGAAGCTACTACCGGCCAGGCGATCCATCAACTGCATCACTCCAGCGGCTTCGAGCGGCGGGAAGGCGAGGAGGAGCAGGAAAGCGGTGACCAGCTGAGCCCAGACAAAGAAGGGTAGCTTGCCCCAGGTCAACCCCGGCGCGCGCATTTGAACGATGGTGACGATGAAGTTCACCGACCCCAGAAGCGACGAGGTGATCAGGAAAAGCATGCCGACCAACCACAGCGTCTGTCCCGGCGAGATCACGGCCAGCGGAGCGTAGGAGGTCCATCCCGATTGGGCCGCGCCGCCGGGGGCGAAGAAGCTGAACAGCATGATCAGGCCACCGGGCAGGAAGAACCAGTAGCTGGCCATATTGAGCTTCGGGAAGGCCATGTCGGGGGCGCCGATCTGGAGCGGCACCACGTAGTTGCCGAAGGCGCCGACGGCCAGCGGCACGACCCCTAGGAAGACCATGATGGTGCCGTGCATGGCGCCCAGCTGGTTGTAGAAATCCGGCGTGATGATCCCGCTCATCACATTGGCTTCTGAAAACCAGCTTCCGATCAGCGGCAGGGCCTTGCCCGGATAGGCGATCGCCCAACGCATGATCATCATCAGGCAGAAGCCGAAGAAGAGGAAAAACAGCGAAGTGACGCCGTACTGAATTCCGATCCACTTGTGATCGACAGAGAAGACGTATTTCCGTAGCCACCCTTCTTTGTGAGGGGCCTCTTCGTGATGAGGTTCTTCGTGGTCCTCGGCCTCGTGGCCAGCCACGTCATCTCGGATCAATGCACACATCCGCCACTCCTTCGTAGGCCTCGTCCAGCCAGACGAAAGCTTGCGCTCCCAACCGGGCGGGATTCCTCTCAAATGTACAACTACCCAATTACAGTGGCCGAGTGTAGGACACCCGGCTGCCTAGGGCAAGGGCCAAGAGGAGGGGCTCCACTCTGTTTTAAAACAAGATTGTTGTACGACAGATCCGTTGTAGAAGGCGAAGCGGGGCATCCATCAACGCTCCGGGGCCAAAGCCCCCAGTTCCGCCAGCAACCGCTCGGCCGCTCCTTCTTCGAAGAGGTCGTAGTAGCCGCGGATGTTGCCTTCGGCGTCGACGAGGACGCTACGGGTCGAGTGGAGGAAGGGGCCGTGCTCGTTCTCGTCACCTTCAGCGGGGTAAACACCGAGAAGGAAACCATCGATGGCGAGCTTCCTCACTTCGTCGCGCTCGCCGGTGAGGAAGAGCCAGTCGGGGCCGGCGTTGAAGCGGGCGGCGTAGGCGCTCAGTACATCTGGAGTGTCGTAGTCGGGATCGACCGAGAAGGAGACGCGGCGCACGCCCTCGGGTAGCTGCTCGCCGAGGTCCTGGAAATTGCGACTCATCAACGGGCAGGGGCCGGCGCAACGAGTGAAGATGAAGTCGGCGATCCACGCCTGGCCGGCGAGGTCTGAGAGGGAGACACGGCGGCCATCGCGGTTGGTCAGCTCAAAGTCGGGGACGGCTTTGACGGTCGGTGGCGGTGGAGGCTGACGAGAGGCGCGGCGCTGTTGGTAGGTGAGGATCACCAGGGTCGCGATGACGGCGATCAACAGGCCCCACACCATTCCGCGCAGCAACGGCCGACCCAATCCAGCACTCATGCCAAGCCTTTCGCAACTCGACCTAAGGCGGCGAGGCCGAGTGCTCTTACCCTCACCCCAACGCCCGATCCACCAACATCACCGTCAACACCACCGGCAGGTAGATCACGCTCACCAGGAGCAACTGCTTGGCGGTGGTGGCGGTGCGGTTGCGGGCGAAGCGGAAGGAGGCGGCGAGGAAGACGAGGCCGGCCAACAAGGCACCGACGAAGTAGGCAATTCCAGTGAGGCCGAGGGCGGAGGGCAGTAGGCTCACCGGGATCAACGCCACGCACCAGAGGAGCGCCTGCTGGCCGGTGCGGCGGCCGTCCGGGTCGACGCCGGTGATCATTTTGAAGCCACCGCGTTGGTAGTCGGCGCGGTACATCCAGGCGATGGCCAGGAAGTGGGGCAACTGCCACAGGAAGAGAAGGCCGAAGAGGGCGAGGGCGCCCGGTTCCACGGCATCGCGCACCGCCGTCCAGCCCATCATCGGCGGGATGGCGCCGGGGATGGCGCCGACCACGGTGGAGATGGGATCGATCCGCTTGAGCGGTGTGTAGATGAACAGGTAACCAGCGAGGGTCAGCGCCGCCAGTAGCGCGGTCAACAGATTGACCATCAGAGCCAGCTGCGCCAAGCCCGCCAGCGACAAAGCGACGCCATAGAACAGAGCGCCGTCTACGTTGATCCTGCCGCTGGGCAGCGGCCGGTTTGCGGTGCGCCGCATCTTGGCGTCCGCGGTGCGTTCGATCACCTGGTTGAGCACCGAAGAGCCCGCCGAGACCAGCCCCGTGCCCACCATCGCATGGAAGAGCAAAAGCCACGGCACATGAAAGTCGCCCAGCGCCAAGAGAAATCCCGTGGCGGCGGATATGACCACCATCAGGGTGATCCGCGGCTTGGTCAGATCAACCCAGTCGGCGAAGCGGCTCGGCGTCGCCGCCGCCGTCGCGGACGATTCTTCGAGCGCCTCGGCTGGCAGGGTACTTCCTTCACGCATGGCGATCCTCAAGAGCGTTCAAAAAGCCCCCCACCGCGAACGGCGAGGGGCTTTGAGAGCGCAAAACGGTGAAACTTCTAGGAGTTGAAGTCGAAGGTCGCGCCAGCGGCGCCGTTCGCTTCGACGGTCACCTCGGCGGTCCGGGTGCCAAAGGTCTCGTGCCAGGCCTCCACCGTGTAGGTGCCGGCCGGGATGCCGTCGATGGTGAAGCTGCCGTCCGCGCCGGTCACCGCGAAGTAGGGGTGATCGACCACACCGATGTAGGCCGACATCCACGGGTGCACGTCACACTTGAAGGGCACCATGATCTCGCCCTTGGCAAAGCTCTTCGTCATCTCCATGCCTTCAAACGGCTGGCTCTGGTTGAAGCCTTCGTTGGTGGCTGGCGTCGCATGAATGTTGTGAAGGCTCTGGTCACTGTTGCGCACGATGAACTCCTGGCCAGTTTGAACACCGAAGACGTGCGGATGGTAGGTGCAGCCCTGCTGGTTGAGCACCACCGTTTCGGTCGGCGCGGCGCCACCGGCCGGAGCGTTCTTGACATAGACGAAGACGTTGGCCAGTTTGCCGCCTTCGGCAACCACCGTCTCGGTGTAGACATCGCCCTCGTTCGCCGCGGCGCAGTTCGGGTCGGCGTTCATCTTGATCACGGTATCGGTATCTTCGCCCTCGTAGAGAGCCATTCCCGCGATGGAACCGGCGCTAGCCATGTCCGTGGCGGGCCCAGCGGCCTTTTCATCCGTCGACGCGGGCGCCGGAGCGGCAGTCTCCTCTCCACCTCCACCACCACACGCGACCAGCATCAACGGCACGGCCAGCAAAAGCGCGGCCCAAACAATATTCTTCCTCATCAAAGCGAACCTCCTGTTGGATAGGTTGAACCCGCCGAGCGATAGCCGGCGGTCAATATCTTGCGAGTATGCCACGGATTACCGGCGCGGCGGCCACTCTAGCGGCCTATGCGCCAGCATTCCGCGCGACCTCAGCCGCCTTGGCGGCTGAGCTTCCAAACATGATCTCGAAGAGCCGCCGTGACCTTGTCGACATCGGTCAAGTAGCCCTTCATCTCCTCGTCGGAGTCAAAGTAGGCCCGCAACTTCTGCTTGTTGGCGGCGAACATCGGCGCATCGAAAACGAATTCGATGGGCGACGAATAAGAACCGTCCGCCTCCTGCGGGAAATTGGTCGGCATGTTGGTGCCGGCGATCAAGTCCTGCGGCCGCTTGATCCACTCGGGAACCCAGTCCCAGCGCAGTCGCTGGTGGGCCAAGAGCAGCGAGGGCGCCAGCTCGCCGGTCGCGGCACCCGCACCTCCCACCGCCGGTCCAGAAGGATGACAACGAGCGCACTGCAACATGTTGAACACCACCTCGCCGACCGCGAGATCTCGCCGATCGGCCTTGCCCGCGGGCGTACTGAAAGGCTGACGATCTTCCAAAGCGGTGAAGTAGGCAACGAGGGTATTGAGCTGTTGGTCGTCGAAATCAAAACTCGGCATGCGCGCCGAGAGCCATGGGCGCAGGGTAACGCTGCCCGGATCGTCGAGGAACGAGAAAAGCCAGTCGGCCTG
>QIHU01000301.1 GCA_003231035.1 Acidobacteriota bacterium | reverse complement strand
GGCTAGATGCTCCTGGGGTGGGGCGCCACTTGGTGGCGGTGGATCGCACCGCTGGCGGTGCAGGGCACCGTCCTGATCCTGCTCGTCGCCTTGGTCGACCGTCTCCTGCCCCGACGCACCTGGCCGCAACTGCGCGCCGCCCTCTGGCTGATGGTGCTGGCTCGGCTGCTCCTGCCTCCCCAGCTTCACCTGCCCTGGAACTTCGCCGTCAGCTTCCCTCAAGCAGCCAGGGACGGCTGGTGGACCGGCGCCGTATTCGCAAGGATTACTCCCGGCAATTGGGCGCTGAGTGTGGTTGGGATCTGGGCCGCGGGGGTCGCCGTACTCACCGTCTGGGGCATCCTGCGCACCGTGCGCCTGTACCGCGAGCTAGGTCGATTCCCTACCGCGGAAGCCACCTGGCTAGCCGCTGCTTCTCGACGAGCGGCTCGCTGTTTGGGCATGAAGCGGCCGCCCCGCATTTGTCAGACCCCGGCGGTGACAAGCCCCTTCGTCGCCGGCCTGTGGAGACCGTGTGTCTACCTCCCGGCAACCCTGCGCCAGACCGACGCCCATCATGTGCTCCTGCACGAGCTAGCCCATATCCAACGCCGGGACCTCTGGCTGGCGGCTCTCGCCTCCGCCGTGCCCCTCATCTACTGGTTTCATCCTCTAGTTTGGTGGGCCAAGTGGAACGCCGACGCGTTGCGCGAACAGTGCTGCGACCGCACGGTGACCCGCGCCCTGGGCGGCGACGCCTTGCCCTATCGCCGGACGCTGGCCCGGTTCGCCACTCGGCGCTTCGCCCCCAACCCCGGGGGTCCCTTCGCAGCGAGGGTCGCGGGGCTCAGCTTTGTACGGCCGCGAAATTTACTCCTGGCACGGCTGGAGATGCTCCAGTACGCACGGGGCGAGAACACCCTGCTGCGCCGCTGCGCCGTCGGTGCCGTCTTGCTGGTAGGGCTTGCCGTTGCCCTACCGATGGCCAGCCCCGCTCAACAGGCAAGCCAATCGGTGGCCGAGTGGATCGAAAGACCGCCCGGCTGCCTGCCCCTTCGATTCATGGTCTTTCAGCGGCTAGCCGCTGAACAGCAAGCGGAACAGAACCCGTCCCCAGAAAAACCGTCTCAGGAGGAGAACTAAGATGCGCCGCTACCTCACCACCACTCTCGCGTGGGTCCTACTGCCCCTCTTTCTAACCGCGCTGCCCACCTCGCTCCACGCCGCCGAAGAGCCCGCGAAGGGAGGCGAGCAGGTCGACATGGCCGCGATGATGGCCAAGGCACAAGAGTTCACCCAGCCTGGCGAGAAGCACAAGCTCCTCGAGCGCTTCCTCGGAGTCTGGGACACCGAGTTCAAGATCACGGCGCCCGGTATGGACATGCCGCCGACCCAGGGTGTCGCCACCATCACTTGGTTGTTCCCGGGCCGTTGGCTCCAGAGCCACGGGGAGGGCTCGTTCATGGGCATGGCGGTGAAGAGCCTCTACCTTCTGGGCTACGACAACTTCAAGCAGAGCTACGTCAGCATGAACATCGGCACCATCGACACCGCCATGCTCACCGCCGAGGGCGATCTCGACCCCAACGGCAAGGCGTTGGTCAGCTACGGCACCCTCGACGAGTACCTGACCGGCGAGCACGACAAGATGGTGAAGACCATCTGGCGCTTCATCTCGGCCGACGAGATGCTCTTCGAGATCTACGACCTGCCGATCGGAGAGAACAACAACCAAGTGATCGAAATGCGCTACAAACGGCGCAAGACGGCCCCGGAAGGCGGCGCCCGGTGAACGGTCTCGAGATCAGTGAGACGATCGACGCCCCGATCGAGAAAGTATTCGCCCAGGCCACCGACTTCGCCAACGCGGCCCGGTTCATCGAAGGGATCAACCAAGTAGAGATGCTCACCGACGGCCCGGTGGGACCGGGTACGCGTTTCAAAGAGACCCGAATCATGTTCGGCCGCGAGGCGACCGAGGAGATGGAGGTCGGCCTCTGGGCGCCACCCCACCGCTACGGGCTCGACGCGGCCAGCCACGGCTGCCAATACCAGAGCCTCTACGAGTTCAAGGAGATCGGTTCCGCTACCGAAGTCACTCTGAAGTTCACCGCCATTCCTCTCACCACCTTCGCCAAGATCATGGCCTTTCTGACCAAGCCGATGCTCAAGTCGATGGCCAAGCTTTGTTCCAAGGATCTCAGCGATCTGAAGAGGGCGGCGGAAGGCGAGGACTAGCCGCAGGTCAGTTCCCATCGGTTGCCGGTATGATATAGTCATACCGTGTCTAGCGCCAAAGTCACCGTCTCTTTGCCCAGGGAGTTGCTGCAGGCGGCGGACCTCGCCGGAAATGCCCGCCACTACTCCCGATCGGAACTCTTTCGGGAGGCTCTGCGGCTCTATCTCTTACCTACCTATGAACCCACCTCTCAAGAGGTATCGGCTATAGAGGAAGGCCGCGCCGAGGTAGAGCGAGGAGAGTTCGTGCGCTGGGATGAGTTCAAGAAGGATCTCGACCTGTAAGCATGGGCTGTGCATGGGTCCTTCGGCTCAGCCACCGCAGTGCGAAAGCTCTCAGGCGCATGGGGGGCAAGGATCGCAGATTGGTCGCGAGTGCACTTGGGCAAATCGAGCAGAACCCTTTTCGGGGCGACGTTCGACGGCTTGTAGGCCGCCCGTCGACGCTGCGCCATCGGGTCGGCAACTGGCGGATCTTCGTCCAAGTGGACACCGATAAGCTGGTGATCGACGTCACCGCCATCGAGCGGCGCACCTCTACGACCTACAAAAGAAGATAGGGCGCCGCTTACCCTTGTCAGAAACTTCGGTAGATAGCGCACTCCTTCTCGACTTGATACTCTGCGCAGAAAGCGTAGGACTGAGATCGGGTCAAAGGGGGCAAGAATGAGCGAGAGGCTCACCGCGGAACTCGCGACGGAGGTTTGCGCCAACTGCGGTGCTGACCGCCAGGGCCACTATTGCCACGATTGTGGGCAGCGTTTTGTAGAAGGACGACTGAGCCTTGGGACATTGTGGAACGAGGTCGTCGCGCCGGTGTTCAACTTCGAGCGCGGCGTGCCGCGCACCCTACGCGACTCCTTGTGGGCTCCCGGCAAGGTCATCCGCCGCTACCTCGAAGGCCAACGACGGCGCTACGCCAACCCCTTCTCTTACCTGATGATCGGGGTGGCGGTGGCACTCTTGGTCAGCTCGCTGGTCCGCAATGACGAAGTTCTAGCCAGCCAAATCAGGGAGGCGTCCGGAGGGGGTCTGACTCGGTTTCTTTCCCCGGAACAGATCGATACTTTCATCGACCTCCAGGTCCGGTTTAGTCGACAAGCATCGGTTCACTTGGTCATCCTCTGCCTACCCTTCGCCGCCTTGCTGCGCCTCTTCTTCCGTGGCGGAGCCATCGCCTTCGCCGAGGCCTTGGTCTTCGCGCTCTTCGCCTTCGGTACGGCCTATTTCCTCAGCCTTCCCACCTCTTTGGTCTTTGCACTGTCGGGCAGCCTGAAGCTGGAGGCGACCCTCACCATTCTGATCCTTGCTCTGGTGATCGCCACCGCCGCTTGGCAGTTCTTCGATGGGCGGTGGTGGGCCGCGGCCAAAGCCGTCTTCGCCTTCGCCATCGCCTACTTCACCTTCTCTTCCATCATGGCGGCTAGCATGCTCTTCTACGTGCTGAGGTTCTCCCCGTAAGAAAGGGCTAGAACCTGTGTGCGTAGCCTAGATGAAAGCCAAAATCCGGGCTGTTCTCAAAGGTGACGAGGTTCTCGATGATGCCGATCTCGAGCACCCCGTCGCGGACCAGCTCCTTCTTCCAACCTAGGCTCACTTCGTTGCTGCTCTTTGAGAAAGGGCCGAAGTCCCTGGCCGAGCCCTGGCTACGCAGCCACTGCAACACGAGAGAGGCTCTCGGCCAGCGATGCCACTCGAGGGCACCCAACATGGACTGCTGTGACCGACGCACGTCGATACCGAGGAGGCGCTCCCGCGTGGAGCGAGAGAATCCCATGGTGAAGTAGCCGTGCCACCGACCCCAGCGGCGAGCGGCAGCGACCGAGAGACCTAGGTCCACGGCACCGCGAGTCTCGAAATCCTCGCCTCCCGCCCCCCAGCGGCCGGTCACGGCGTAGGAGATCAGCGGCAGCCTCCCACACCCGCAGGTCAGGGTCTGTTGCAGGGTTAGCGCGATCGTACGGTTGAAGGAACCGCTGGCTTCCGGCCCAAGATCGACAATCGGCTCTCCCCCGTCCGGTGCCAAACGAATTCGAAAGCTATCATTGGGGAGGCCGTCGCGCCCGTCCTGTTTGAGCCCGAATGCGTCGTGGAAACCGACAATGAGGCTGTCCATCGAGCCACTAAACCTACTGCGCTCTTCCAGTTCCACCGCCAGCTGCAACCGATCGGTCAAGCCAAAGGTCAAGCCAAAGGTCATCGCCAAGGTCTCGTAGTCCAGAAAAAAGGTCCCCCTCTCCAGACCATTGCTCCACTGATTGACCCAACTCCCAGTGACCCGTACCTCGATCTGGTGGCGCTCCAGGGCGGAAGGAGCCTGCTGGACAAGACCTAGACGCAGTGACTGAAAGGGAGATTGTGAAGCCAGATGAAGCGGTCCCAAGCCCACCTGCGAGAGGTAGGTTTCGGCCACCTGACTCTCCAGCTGCGTAGCGACCGTCGTCACCGCTGTGGTTGCGTCCGCACCGCTTGCAGGAGTTGTTCTCACTCCTACCAAGGAGCCCAGAATTAGCGCTACAGCTCGCCACCCTCGAGGTGCCACCCACAACCTCAGCCGGGTGAAGTAAGGGAGATTCATCACGAGGATTCAGTATAGGCGGATTCTCGGGTTTTTCGAAGAGAAGAGTTCGACCCCGAGTAACGCGTTCAAAATGGTGCCCAGGCCAGTCCGAATTCTAGACCAGGATAGGATCTGTGAATCGCTCACTAAACCGGTCCAAAAATTGGAAGGAGACCGCCCCGTGATCTCTCCCCGCTCGGCCCCCTTTCGCCTCTTCTTTGTCGCCGCCCTCGCCCTCATGCTCCTCCAGGTCCCGCCAGCCGAGGCGAAGCAGGCCGCGGAAGAAGCGGAACCTCGTTTCGATTCTTCTCTGTTCCAAGGGCTCTCCTGGCGCAACATTGGCCCCTACCGTGGCGGCCGGGTCACCACGGTGACCGGTGTCGCCAGCCAGCCGACAATCTTTTACGCCGGAGCCACCGGCGGCGGGGTGTGGAAGAGCGAGGATGCCGGGAACAGATGGCGGAACATCTCCGACGGCCACTTCAACACCGGCTCCGTCGGTGCGGGTGCGGTGGCGGTGGCCCCCTCCGACCCCAACGTGCTCTACGTCGGCATGGGCGAAGCGCCGGTGCGCGGCGTGGCCACCTCGCACGGTGACGGTGTCTACCGCTCGACCGACGCCGGCAAGAGCTGGACCCACCTTGGGCTAGAGCGCACCCGGCAGATCTCCGCCCTGCGCATCCATCCGAGCGATCCCGAGACGGCCTGGGTAGCGGCGCAGGGTAGCCCTTGGAAGCCCACTCCCGAACGCGGCATCTACCGCACCACCGACGGCGGTGCCAGCTGGGAGCAAGTGCTCTTCGTCAGCGAAGCGGCCGGGGCCAGCGACCTGACGCTCGACCCGACCAACCCGCGCATCCTCTTCGCCGCTTTCTGGGACCACCAGCGCCAACCTTGGCAGGTGCGTAGCGGCGGTCCGGGTAGCGGCATTTGGCGCAGCCAAGACGGCGGCGACAGTTGGGACGAGCTGAGCAAGGGGTTGCCCGACGAGATGGGCAAGATCGGCGTCGCCGTCTCGCCGGCTCGGCCGCGGCGGATCTGGGCGATGATCGAGGCGGAGGAAGGCGGCCTCTTCCGTTCCGATGACGGCGGCGACAGCTGGACGCGGGTCAATTCCGACCGCCTGCTGCGCGCCCGCGCCTGGTACTACACCCACGTCATCGCCGACCCGACCGACGCCGAGACGGTCTACGTGCTCAACGCGCCGATGCTGCGTTCGATCGACGGTGGCAAGAACTTCGAGCGGGTACCCACCCCGCACGGCGACAACCACGCGCTGTGGATCCATCCCCAGGACGGCGAGCGGATGATCAACGGCAACGACGGCGGCGCCAATGTCTCTTTCAACGGTGGGGCCACCTGGAGCGACCAGGCTAGCCAGCCGACGGCCCAGTTCTACCGGGTGATCACCGACAACCAGTTCCCCTACCGAGTCTACGGCGGCCAGCAGGACAACTCGACCGTCTCCATCGCCAGCCGCACCTTCAGCGGCGGTATCGGTCGTCAGGACTGGCACTCGGTGGGCGGTTGCGAGAGTGCCCACATCGCCTTTGACCCGGACCATCCTCGCTTCGTCTACGCCGGCTGCTACCAGGGCTACATCAGCGAGTGGGATGCCAAGACCCGCGCGCAGCGCGGCATCATGGCCTA
Organism: Acidobacteriota bacterium; assembly: GCA_003231035.1. Classification (GTDB taxonomy): domain Bacteria; phylum Acidobacteriota; class Thermoanaerobaculia; order Multivoradales; family SZUA-115; genus SZUA-115. Next base: position 2,737 of record QIHU01000301.1, on the reverse strand, counting down.
CCAGCACCTCGGTCTCGGTACCGATCCCAGCGAGCGACGCTATCGCTTCAACTGGAACGCGCCGATCGTCGCCTCTCCACACGATCCCAGCATCCTTTTCCACGCCGCCAACGTAGTGCTCAAGACCACCGACCGAGGTCAAAGCTGGAGTGAGATCAGCCCAGACCTCACCCGCGACCAGGAAGAACTCCAGGGAGCCGGTGGCGCACCGATCACCAACGAGGCGGCTGGCGGCGAGATCTACAACACGATCATGGCACTCACCGTCTCGCCGCACGAAACGGGGACGATCTGGGCCGGTAGTGACGACGGCCTGGTCCACCTGACTCGCGATGGCGGCGAGAGCTGGACCCCGGTCACGCCGCCGGGGATGGGTGAGTGGATGGTCAACTCGATCGAGGTCTCGCCCCACGACCCGGCAACCGCCTACTTGGCGGTCACCGGTTACAAATTGGGCCACTACAGCCCGCACATCTACATCACCCACGACTACGGCGCCAGCTGGCAACAACGGGTGACGGGAATCGGCGAAGAAGCCTTTGTGCGCGTGGTGCGCGAGGATCCGGTGCGCGCCGGCCTGCTCTTCGCCGGTACCGAAACCGGGGTCTACCTCTCGTTGGACGGCGGTGAGGGCTGGCAGTCGCTCCAGTTGAAACTGCCGGTGGTTCCGATCACCGACCTGACCATCCGTCAGGGCGACCTGATCGCCGCCACCCAGGGCCGCGCCTTCTGGATCCTCGACAACCTGACACCGCTACGCCAGCTCACCGACGAGGCCGCGGCCGCGCCAGTGCGCCTCTTGGACCCCCTGCCCGCCCACCAAATCGCCTTCGGCGGTGACCGGCCACAACGCTTCTCCGGCAAGAATCCACAGCGCGGCATGATCCTCGACTACTTCCTGGCCGAAGCGATCGGCAACGAGGAGGAGAACGAGGAGGAGAACGAGCACGATGCGGAAATGGGCCATCACGAGGCTAGCGAGGAAACCCCAACCGAAGCGGAGGACGGAAGCGAGGACGGAAGTGAGGACGAGAGCAAGGACGAAAACGCAGCGCCCACCGAGCCCGTCCTCAAGCTGGAAATCCTCGACGCCGGAGGCGCCGTCGTGCGCACGCTGCACAACAAGAACCCGGACGATGACGACAAGGACACCCTCCTCCCCGCCAAGAAAGGCCACAATCGCTTCGCCTGGGACTTCGCCGGTGAGGCACCGGCCCGGATCCAGGGCAAGATCCCCTTCAGCCAAGTGGAGGGCTATCGGCTGCCGATCGGGCAATACCAAGCTCGCCTCAGCCTGGGAGAAGTCCACAACACCGTTGAGCTCACCGTCCAGAGCGACCCCCGAATCGAGTTCGACCCCGTCGCCCAAGCCGACCGGCAGACTCTGTTGGCGGCAATCTGGGGCACGGTCGACCGCATGTACCGCCTCCTCGAGCGCTCCGAGCAGGCGCGCGGCCAGCTCGATGGTTTGCTCGGCCGGCTGGAAGAGCGCGAGGGCAGCGAAGAGTTGATCGAGGCGGGCGAAGAGCTGACCACGAAACTCACCGAGTGGGAAGAGAAGATCATCCAGCGCAAGTCGAAGACCTTCCAGGACGTGATCAACTTCCCCAACCGTTTCAACGCGCATCTGATCGCGCTGATGGACAGCGTCGACACCCTAACGGGGCCGGTCACCCAAGGCGCCCGGGACCGCTATACCGACCTGATAGCCGAATGGGATCAGCACGAAGAAGAGATCACCGAACTCCTCGGCGCCCAGCTGAGCGCCTTCAACGATGCCATCCACGAAGCCGCGGTGCCGGCGATTCTTCTCAAGCCGATGGCAGAGAGTTCACCCAGCGCCGAAGGAGGCGAGTGAATCGATGAACACGCTCATCCTGGTCCTCGCCGCCTTGATGTTAGTGCGCAACGCGATCGTGGTGCGCCACCACCCGGCGGCGGCCAATATCGTCATGCTCCTCTTCTGGATGGCCGTCCTCGCCCACTCCCTGATACCCTCCGCCGCCATCTTCGCGATCTCGTCGATCTTGGTCGTGCTCGCCGTGGCGGCCCGGGCCTTTCCCGTGCGGGCGCAAGAACTCGGCGAGCGGCTCGGCCTACCCAAGATCGGCGACCAGCCAAAGGGGGGCGACGACGATCCTGGGGCGGGATGAACTAGCCTACGCCGAGCAACTCGATTTCGAAGATCAGCGTCGCGTTGGGCGGAATGGCACCGGATTCATCTACCAGCAGTGGCGACCGCTGAGTAGAGCGCAGGCCGATTCAAAGATCGAGTGCCAATCTCAGCCCTTCGGCGAGGGCCGCTAGGTCCGACGTCGGCAGGCTGCCCGTGCATTCGACCAGATCACCGTGCAGCACCCTCTGCACGTCGTAGACGTTGGCCACCGACGGCTTCGCTAGACCTGTCGCCCGCCGAGTCAAGCGGACGTTTCCCGGTAAGCCGGCGAGGTGGAGCCGGCTGGTGAGTGGAACGATGAGGAACGAGTGCACCCGTGGATCGCGGACCGCGTCTGTTTGAACGACCACCACCGGGCGGCGTTTGTCGACCTTCGCCCACCAGACTTCGCCGCGCCACGGTAGCGGCCTACCACTCATCGTCGGCGTACTGCGCCGCCATCCGCTGCCGCTGGTGCTCGCGCCAGCCTTGGGAATCTTCGCCGACGTCCCAGCCATGGCGATCCAAATAGGCGAGGGCCTGCTTGCGCACCCGCACCTCCTGCAACAACTCGGCGAGCAG
>QIHU01000217.1 GCA_003231035.1 Acidobacteriota bacterium | reverse complement strand
AGGCCACTGGCGCCGGTTCTCGGGTTGCGCACCAGGACCCTAATCTCGTAGGTACCTGGGAGCAACCGCATGTCGCCAAAGAACTTGACTCCGCCCGCCTGAAGGGTTACCTCCGTCTTCTTCCGATCGAAAGTCATGACCGAGCTGAAATGGTCGACCGCCCTACCCTCCGCGTCGATGGCGTAGATGAAGAACTCGGTGGGGACATCCTTGGAACCACCCGTGACGGCAAGCAGATCTGGGCCATCGACCTCAATCAAGATCGGCACTGAAGCCGCGGCGCCCTCCGCTTGAAACGGCACCGCCAGCACCGAGAGCCGCAACTGACCTCCGGCGCGACCGGTCAACAGCTGCGACGCGGTGCGCAACCGGTCAGCCATGGGGTTCGTCTCCTTACGACCAGGACTAAAGTACCCCCGGCGAGCAACGATCTTGACCCCCTTCTGCTTCTCCTTGAGGCTCACTTTGAGCTTGCGGTACTTGCCATCGGCCTTGAGGCCATCCGGTTGGATGGTCAGCACATAGGTGACGGTGGTTCGCTTGAGCACCTTGTCCATCGCCTGTCCCAGATCGGTGAAGTTGCGCAGCAACTCACCGCCGGTCGATTTGGACATCATGGTCAGCCCTTCGTGGCGGGCGCCGCCAGCGGTCACCTCGCGCAGGCTGGCGATATCGATCGAGTGCACCACGCAGTCGGCCCGACGGAACTCCTCCACCATCCCTTCCAATCGATTGAGCAAGGAGCCACTACCGAACAACTCGTCGCTACTGACGTCCTCGTGCCGGCCCTGTTCCACGGCCAGCCGACTCTCGACGCTGGTGGTCTCGTTACCCCGCAGGAGTTCGCCGTCAAAGCCCTCGGAAAGGAAAATCACATGTTTCCTTCCGTTGATGGCGCCCATGATCGAGGCAAGCTCGGCCAGCGAATCAGCGAAAATCTCCACATCCTGGGCCTGGTTGCGGCGAGCGGCGCCATCCGCCCTGGCACCGATGAGCTTGATATAGGCGTCCGCCTCAGCGGCAAGATCGCCGCGGCCGCTCTGCTCTTGCCGCTCACTAGTGCTCTCGCCGAGAGAGTTCGTTCCGCTCTCCACCTGCCCAAAACCGACCTGCCCCGCCCCCTGCCGGGCCACGTTGGCCAAAATGATCTGCAACGGGTCCCCACCGCGTTCCACCAGCTCGGGCGAACCCAAACTGAGAATCGCCAACTCCGCTTGCCGGCGGTCCGGGGTGAAGGCCATCAGCAATTGGGGTCCCTTGACCCGACTGTAGGTCGCCACCGACACCAAGTCGCTCGGATGCAGGTGTTCGAGCATGTCCACGGCCGCTTCGCGGGAACGAATAATCGCCGTGGGCTCGGAGAAGGTCAGATCAAAGAGGAACAAGAAGTGCCGCCGTGCCGCGGTGGGCAGGGACGCCTCAGGCGCTGGCTCGTCGCGATCGTAAACTTCGAAAGAGACGATCTCGCGCTTCGTCTTACCGTCCTTGACCACAAAGTCATCGGCGGTCAATCCGCGGATCGGTTGGCCCTGTTTGTCGACCACCTGCACCGGGATCTCAACTACCGTAACCGAGGTAGCTCCGCTGAAAGTCTCCTTCTTTGCGTGGAGCGCCAAGGGTACGATCAAGGCGAGGACAAGAATACCCACCCAGCGGCGAGAATGATGGCGATGACGGCTTCGAGGTCCGTTCTCCGCGTCCATGGTGCTACCTCCTGGCGATTGGGCTGCCAAGTCTCTTGCTTCTTGGTTTCGCCGCCGCCGCCGTGACTTTTTTACCCCCCGACACTGTATGGCAGGAGACTACCTCATTGGCCACGCCGCTGCATCTAGGCGGAAAGAATTAGCGGCCGGGCGCAAGTGCGCAAGTACTGTCCGGGCGATCTGGCTGCTCCCTCCGGGATCATTCTCCGGCGATGAAGAATCTACCTCACTCGAATAACTGGAGCACCGCGACCAGCGACCGCGGAGCGGCGGGACATACGCGCCAATCCGAACGCTTGCCCGCCAACGTCGTCGCGCGCCGTTGGGCGCCTTTGGCGGCCGCGACCAAGACCGTTCGACCTAGCTTTGGATGGTCTTCCAAGCGACCCGCGATACGGACCACGGAAGCAGTGTCACGGGTACCGTTCAACCAAATGCCCACTCCGTGGCACAAGGGAAGCATGGAGTCGATCCGTGGCTGCACCGCCGGGCTGAGCAGTTGCACCACGACGGACAAAGTGCCCCGGGCCCGGCGCACTGAAATGCTGCCCGAACCCCGCCGTTCCAGCTGCTGGGCCAAGGACGACCACCCTCCGTCGCCAGCGCTAGGTGGGGCGTTGGCGAAGACTTTGACCAACGACTCCCACACCTCTTGTTCTCCCAACAGGAGAAGGCGAAGGGTCTCCTCCGGCGCAGTCTCGGTGGCGCGCAGCAAACCGTCGACAGCGAGGTCCAAAAGAAGCCCGGCATCGATCTCGCCGGTCGTCGGTTGGTAGGTCGTGACCTCCTCCACCTCCTTGACCGCTCCCCCTTCGAGAAGGAGCAAGAGGGAGAGTTCAATTCTTTGCGGCGCCAGGTCCATGGTGCGACAGAGGCTGGCGAGCGTCGTCCCCCGCTGATCGCGAATTCGCGCGAAGATTTCTTCCACGGGAAGGCCGCGAACCCGGGACTCCAAACGAGGAACCACCGGTAGCAGAGCGCGTAACTCGGTGCGCTGCTCGGGCAAATATGCCTGCCTAACCCGCAACTCATCGCGCAGCCAGGCCTCCTCCATCAGTAGGGTCGCCACGTCCGTTTCCTGCCTCGGCAACTCAACCGGGGCACTTTGGCCCGGCACGAAGCGGAAGTGCCCTTCCTCTAGGCGAAGCATGGCGATAATCGCTTCCTCACCACGCAACTCACCAAATCGCGACTCGGCGATCTGTCCTTGCCGCAAGACCAAATCGGCAGGCTTACGATGACAAGCCAAGGTCAAACGGCCGCTCTTCTCCCCTTGATGGAGAAACTGAAGGAGCTCCCAGTAGGGGTAGGCCGAAAGGTTGCCCTCGAGCAGAGAATGGCCGGGGGAACGGGTGGAAAGTAGGCGCTTTAGGGTTAGAGACAGCTCGTCGGGGTCGTAGGGCTTGATCAGGTAGTGGTTGGCGCCCTCGCGCAGCGCCCTCACCCCCACGCCTGCTTCCCCTCCATCCAGCAGCATCATGATGGGCAGCGCCTCGGTGCGTAGATCCAAGCGTAGCTGGCGCAAGACATCGAAGGCGAGAAGTGACGAGCTCGCGGCGATCAAGACCGCGTCGGCGTACTCCTCCACCGCGCGCTTGGGCACCTCCCGGGAGGTGTGGTGAATTACCGCCACGAAACCGTCGGCGCGCAGCCGATCGACCGTCAAGATTCCCGAGACGGTGTCACTCTCGACCACCAGAACTTTCAACACGATATCCGACCTCTGTTGGTTAACCCAGGAGATCTAGAGGCGCACAAACCGCGCCCGCTCCCACAGCTCACTGAGCGAGTTGGTCGCTTTCTCCATAGAGCCGCGCGGAGCAAGACCAGATATGATCCCACCTCGAGCCCTAGCCAAATAAGAAACAAAACATAGAAGAACCCTGATCGATCCACGATAACTCTCAAATTGTATACCGTGGATCGTCCTGGGTACCCAAATTTCGGCACAGCGCGGCAAAGGCAAAGAATCCGCGGCGAACCGCGAAGCGCCAGTCCCATTGCCTTCATCACTATCGCCCTCCCAGCCTCCGAAAGGATTTGCAATGAGCCTTCCACGAGCCACCGGGGTTATCCTCGCTCTTTTCCTCTTTGTTCTCACCGGAGCGAACCCGCCGGCCGGTGCGGTCGAGCCACCGCTCGCCCCTCTTGCCGCCGCCGAGGAAGGGTATCCCCAAGTGGGTGGTTCCCACGACCCCAGCCTGGCCACGGTCCCCCTCGATCGGGCCTCCAGGAAGGCCAAGAAGAAAGCCAAGGAAGCGGCAAAAGGTGAAGAAGAGACCGATGAGGAAGCGGAGTGGAAGGTCGATCAGCCTGCCGATCAACCCAGCCGCAAGGTGGAGATCGACACCCGCAGCGGCACTTGGATGAACCTCGACGTCAGTCCTGATGGGCGCGAGATCGTCTTCGACCTCCTGGGGGACCTGTACCTGCTTCCCATCGAAGGCGGCGAGGCGCGGAGCCTGACCTCGGGAATGGCCTGGGACATGCAGCCCCGCTTCAGCCCAGACGGTGGCCGTATCGCGTTCACCAGCGATCGGGCCGGCGGCGACAATATCTGGATTGTCGATCGGGATGGGTCCGAGCCCAAGCAGGTGACCCAGGAGAGCTTTCGCCTGCTCAACAGTCCGGCGTGGAGCCCGGACGGTGACTACATCGTGGCCCGCAAGCATTTCACCGCCCGGCGTTCTTTGGGAGCCGGCGAGATCTGGCTCTACCACCGCACCGGCGGCGACGGCGTGCAGCTGACCGAGAAACCCAACGAGCAGAAAGACGCGGGCGAGCCGATCTTCTCTCCCGACGGGCGCTATGTCTATTTTAGCCAAGACACCACTCCCGGGCCGGTCTTTCAGTACAACAAGGATCCCAACACCCAGATCTACGTAACCCAGCGACTCGACCTCGAAAAGGGCAAGGTCGAGGAATACCTCGCCGGCCCCGGCGGTGCCGTCCGGCCCACCCCCTCGCCCGATGGCACCCTGCTCGCCTTTGTCCGCCGGGTGCGCAACCAGAGCACCCTCTTCCTGCACCATATCGAGTCGGGCCGCGAGTGGCCGGTCTACGACGGTCTCGAACGCGACATGCAAGAGACTTGGGCAATCCATGGCGTCTACCCAACGATGGCCTGGATGCCCGACGGAGGCTCGATCGTGCTCTGGGCCGGCGGCGAGATTCGCCGCATCGACATTGAGGCCAAGAGCGCCTCGACCATTCCTTTCCACGTCAAAGACCATCGGCAAGTGCTCGATGTGGTGCGCTACCGCCATCCCGTCGCGCCAGCCGACTTCGACCTCAAGATGCTGCGCTGGGTGCGGGTCTCCCCGCAAGGCGACCAGGTTCTCTTCCAGGCGCTGGGCAAGATCTCCACGCAGGATGACCACTTCGAGCTTTACCCTTCCTTCTCCCGTGACGGACGTTCGGTCGTCTACATCGGTTGGGATGACGGCCAGCTCGGCTCCGTCCGCATCGCCCCGGCTAGCGGCGGCGAGGGGCGGGTGGTCACCGGCAAGCCGGGCCACTACGTGGAGCCGGCCTTCAGCCCGGATGGCAAGAGCATCGCCTATCGCCGCATCGGCGGTGGCTTCCTACGCTCCCCCACCTACTCGCGCGATCAGGGCGTCTATCTGATCCCGTCGGCGGGCGGCGACGAACGACGGGTCAGCGAAGAGGGGGTCGATCCGCACTTCGGCGACCGCGACGACCGGCTCTTCTTGATCACCTTCGCGGCCGAGGGCAAGCGTGTCCTCAAGAGCGTGGAACTGACCGCCAATGGCGAGGAACGCAGCTGGTTCACCAGCGACACGGCGAGTGAAATACGGGTTTCTCCCGACGGTAAGTGGGTCGCTTTCAGCGAACGGTTCAACGCCTACGTGGCCCCCTTCGTGCGCGGCAGCAAACCGCTCACCCTCGGCCCTAAGGGCTCCGCCGTGCCGCTGAAGCAAGTCTCCCGCGACGCCGGTGAGTACATCCACTGGTCGGGCGATAGCCAAGCCTTGCACTGGGCGCTGGGACCCGAGCTCTTTACCCGCAAGCTCAGCGATGCCTTTTCCTTCGTCGAGGGGGCCCCCGAAGAGCTCCCCGAACCCGCCACCAGCGGTACTCAGATCGGCTTCAGCGCCAAAAGCGACCTCCCAGAGGGTTCGATCATCGCCTTGGTCGGCGCCCGGCTGGTGACCATGAAGGGGGACGAGGTGATCGACAACGGCACGATCGTGGTCCGTGACAATCGGATTGCCGCCATCGGCCCGGTTTCTGAGGTGACCGTCCCCGAGGGGGCGACGACGATCGAGCTCCGCGGCAAGACGATCACCCCCGGCC
>QIHU01000307.1 GCA_003231035.1 Acidobacteriota bacterium | reverse complement strand
CGAAATCAAAACTCGGCATGCGCGCCGAGAGCCATGGGCGCAGGGTAACGCTGCCCGGATCGTCGAGGAACGAGAAAAGCCAGTCGGCCTGGACGCGCGCCCCTTCGGAGGCAAGGTTGGGTGGTAGTTGATCCCTCTCCATGACCTGGCGAATCGCCTGACCCGCTCCTTCCATGAGGTGGCAACCCTGGCAATTGAAGCGGGTCACCAACTTGCGCCCCTCGGCCAACGCCTCGGAGTGCGGGCCCAGTCCGGCCTTGCGCTCTGGGCGCACGGTCGGCTTGGTCCAGCCCAGAACGTTGGTGAGCACCGCCTGCGCCTCACGATCGGAGAGGCCGAAGTCCGGCATCTTGTACAACTCGCCGTAGTTCTTCACCTTTTCCTTGCCACGGTCCCAAATGCGCGGCTGTTTGAGCTTCGTGAAGATCCAATCATGGCGGGTGTGGGGCACGTCGTGCACATGGCCGAAGTCGAGTTGGTGAACCGGCTTGGAGCCTTCCTGGGTCAGCTCGATGCTCACCGGCTTGGTCTCCTCGAAGCCGGCGATCTCGTGACAGCCGTAGCAGCCGTACTTGGCGACACTGCGCTCGCCGAGGAAGACCTGACGCGCGTGTTCGTCCATATCGGCCAAGCGCGCCGCGCTTTGCTCGATGGTGAAGTTAGCTTGCAGGTAGCCGAGCAGCAGATCGTCTCGCACCGGGCCGTCGATCCGCGGCAGGGTTGGGTTGTCAAAGGCCGCGTCGCGATCGGCAAGCAGGAAGGCGGTCAGATTGGCCGCCTCGCCATCGCTGAGCCGCAGGTTCGGCATGTTGCTCTCGGCCCAGTAGCTCATAGGATCCTTCAGCCAGGCGAAGAGCCAGCCTGGGGTCACCTTGCTCCCGGTACGCACCAAGTTCGGGCCATGGAGCCGGTTGATCTCCGGGTAGAGATCGTCGCGGACCATCTCTCGATCCTTCACGTGACAACCGGTGCAACCGATCGACTCATAGAGCTGCTCGCCGGCCGCCGCGTTACCCGCTGGCGGAGCGGGATAGCTCTCAGCCGCTTGCGACTTGTCGAACAGGAAGGTCACGATCGCCGCCAGCTCGGCCGTCTGACGCTTGACGTTGAGTTCGGTCTTTCCATTCTCAAGGAAGAAGAAATGGGGCATCCAGGTGGTGGGCCTAAACTCGCGCGGCGCTTCGATCCACTTGTAGGTCCAACCCGGATTGGTCTTGCTAGCGAGCTTGCGCAGGTCCGGCCCCGCCCTGCGCAAATCGGTGTAGGCAGGAAGGTCGACGGTGTGACACCCGTAGCAACCCAGCTTGGTGATCAGTTGGCGCCCTACATCTTGAGACTCGGAACCAGGCGTCCAAACCTCACCGGAGTGGCAGGCGATGCAACCGGCTTCACCGTTGCCCGCGGGCAAGATCGGGTTGTCGAGGAACTTCTGCGGTTTCCAATTCCACGTGCTCTCCCATTCCTTACGCTGCTCCTCGCTGGTCGGCGTGTGGCCGACGCGGGCGAAGTTGGTCGAACGGTCCAACCCTTGATGGCAAACCGTGCAGCCAAAACGGCTGTAAGGGTGGGGAGAAGTATCGCTGACGAAGAGGTCGAGGCGCGGATGCGACTGGAAGGGATGCTCCCACCCTGCGGCGCTGGCACCACCACTGGCACCACCACTGGCACCACCACTGGCGTCCGCCTCGGCAACGGCCGGCTCAAAGCCGCTTCGGTTGACCGCGACGTGGCAGGTCATGCACCGATCGACCCGATCGATCTTGGTGAAATTGATGTCCTGAATCAACCCCGGCAGCATCACCTGCTCAATTTTCAAGGAGGGCTCGAGAATGTCGAGCAGCGGTGCGTTGAGGACAAAGTAGTCGAGCCCCTTGTCCAACTGGGAGATCCGCGTTTCGAGGTTGGTCACCCCCACTTGCAGCGCCGCTAGCCGCTCCTCGGCACTCGAAAGGTTGGCGCGACCCTCCTTGAGCTGGTCGAGCAACTGGTCGCGGTGTTCGGTCGCAATCTCCAGTTCTTTCTTGATCTCTCGCCATTCGGCGGTGAGCTCCTCGACCACCTGACGCTTGTGAGCGATTTCGGCTTCGTCGCCGTGCTGGACCGCCTCTCCGTACTGATAGCGCGCGGTGTCGAGCAACGACTTGGTGGTTCGCCAGCGGAAATCAACCGCGTAGACTTGATCCTTGTACCCGCTGACTTCCTCTTCGAGGCCATCGATCTCGGCCCGCCGTTGGGCCAGCAGAGCACCTTGCGCCTCGACATCGGCGCTCAGCTTGGCCAGGTCCTTCTCGCTGATCTTCTCGCGCTCAGCCTCCTGCTCGACCAACAAGCTCTCGCGCTCCATGCCTCTAAACTGAGCCTGTAGACGCTTCCACGGCTTGGCATAGTCGGCGAAGACCATCCACAAGGTCACCGCCAGCAGCGCCAGGCTGCTGAAGGCGAAGAGCATATTCATCGACCGAAAGTTGTAGTGACGATCCGGCTTGGTCAACGGCGGTGGTTTCGGAGCACTCATGACACCCTCAGATATTGAAGAAGAATTCCTGGATGTGCACGAAGTACTTCAGGTTGAACAACCAGCGGCAGTACATTTTGATCGGCAACAGCATCATGACCAAAAAGAGCGTGATCCCGGTGTAAAAGCGGGGAGAGCCCATCTTGTCGTGGAAGTTTCTGATCTTCTTCCATTTGAGCATCAGGACCGGCAGCAGAAAGAAGTAGAGGCCCAGCAGAATGATGCCCGGCAACTCGCGGATAAACCAATTCCCCGGCAAGCCCGTCCCTAGCCACTGGATCCAGACGATCTCCGACAGGTCGATGTTGACCAACGGTTCGATCTTGTTGATGTCCCAGAACTCGTAGGGGCCGAAGATGTTCCAGTTCGGCCCGCGCAAGAAGGTACCTATAATAATCAACTGGGTCCACAACACCAGGAAGCCGAAGAGGAAGAGGCTAATCTCGACCTTGCGCTCTTTGAAGGTGTAGTAGCCGTTGCCCTTGGGGTTGGTGTCGATGTAGGGAATCGCCATCAAACCCAGAACAATCAAACTGGGCAGCACCACCCCGGCCATCCAAGGATCGAAGTAGACCAGCATCTCTTGCAGACCGAGGAAGTACCACGGCGCCTTCGATGGGTTGGGGGCGACCGCCAGGTTGGCCGGCTCTTCGAGCGGCGCCTGCAAGACGATCGACCAGATCACCATGCCCACGGTGATCAACACCATGCAGATGAACTCGGAAAAGACCAAGTCAGGCCAAGTGAAGACCTTGTCGTTGACCTCGGTCTTCTCAAAGGTCGGCTCACCCGCCTCCGTCAGCTTGTCGTTTTCGATCGCCTTGTGCATCGACAACCAGAGGAAGTAGCCGACGAGGAAAATCATCATCACGATCGGCACGTTGTCCGGTTTGGCGACGATCTGGGAGAAGTTCTTGTCGAAGGTGCTGAGAACGAAGAAACCACCGACGACGATCAGCATCACCACGCCGCCCGCCTTGCTCCACACACGGCGCGACTTGACCATCACCACGAAAGCGACCAGCGACAGGGTAAAGGACCACTGCGGGTAGGAGAGAAAGTTGATCGCCGACTTGATCGGCTCGATGAGCGCGCCCATGGCTTACATCGGCCCCGAGATACCGCCGTCTTTGCGCACCCGCCAGAAATGGACCGCGATCAGCCAGGCGGCGATCAGGGGGATTCCCAGGCAGTGCAAGACGTAGAAACGGATCAGCGTTCCGCCACCGATGGTGCGCCCGGCAATGAGGCCGAAGCGGGCGTCGCTACCGACGTGAACCAGCTTTGCACCTCCTAACTGCAAGAAGGCCGCGCCCGGCCCTTCGGCCCCTAACAGCGGTGTGGCTCTAGCCATGTTCGAACCGACGGTGATCGCCCAAATCGCCAGCTGATCCCAGGGCAGCAAGTAGCCCGTGAAGGAGAGGAGCAAAGTCAGCACCAGCAGGATGACCCCAACGTTCCAGTTGAACTCGCGCGGCGGCTTGTAGGAGCCGGTCATGAAGACGCGGAACATGTGCAACCACACCGCGATCACCATGGCGTGGGCGCCCCAGCGATGCAGCTCGCGCATGATGCCGAAAGCGGCCGCTTCGCGCAGATCCACCATGTCGACAAAGGCGTACTCGACCGTCGGCCGGTAATAGAACATCAACAGCAGGCCGGTGATCGTCTCCACCAGGAAGAGGAAGAACGAAGTCCCTCCCATGCACCAGGTGTAGCTCATCCGAATGCCGGACTTCTTGACCTTGATCGGGTGCAAATGCAGCACCACGTTACCGAGCATCGCCAACGCCCGTTTGCGGGTGTCATTGGGAATGCCGACCCGGAAGATCGACTTCCAGATCTGTGATTTGACGATGCTCTTCTGCAGCTTCTTGAGCATGGCTCCCTTTCCGGCTCGCGAACTCTACGCCGCTGATTCTCTAGGCGTGGATCGAACTTAAGCGGCGATGTAGGCGCTGGGGTCTTCCCACTGGCCTAGTTCCCATTGATACTTCTGCGCTTTGTCGACGACTACTTGGCCATCGTCGGGGCTGACGAAAATTCGGGCCCGCTCCAACGGGCGGGGGGTCGGCCCCTCAAAGTTGACACCGCTCTTGTAGTAGCCACTACCGTGGCAGGGACACTTGAACTTGTTCTGCGCTTCCAGCCAGGCCGGCGGGCAGCCGAGGTGAGTGCATATTGCGATCAGGGCGAAGATGCGCCCCTTTTCATTGACGATCCACACCCCGTACTGATCCGTGAAGCGAGTATCGACAACCCCCTCGGGGAAATCTTCGGGCGCGCCGACCTTGAAACTGGTGGGCGGCTCATACAAAACATTGGGGAACATGAACCGGCCCCAAGTGGTCACACAGCCGCCGATCGCCACCGTGAAACCCACCCAAGCCACCGCCGCCCACGAGAAGAAACCGCGCCGGCTGAGCTCGTCCGCGCCGCCTTTCTTGGCTACAGCGGCCTTCCTGGCGGCCGGCTTGGCGGCGGCGGGCTTGGCGGCGGCCGGTTTGGCCGCCGTGGCCGCCGCGGGGGCAGCCGGCTTGGCGGCAGCCGCGGCAGCCTTCGCATCGCCACCTTCGGAGCTGCTTCCACCCGGCGTATCACCCGTGGTGGCAGCCTTCGCCGCGCTGTCCGGTGTCTCGTCTACCATCTATCAACTCCCCTACGGATTCCTAGAAAGACCGAGCGC
>QIHU01000778.1 GCA_003231035.1 Acidobacteriota bacterium | reverse complement strand
AGGTGGTGAACCAGGGAACCGAAAGTGCCATCGAAAGCACGGTCGAGTAGTGACTTGAGGGCCGAACGTTGCGCCCGCTTACGGCTGAGCGCCGGCTCGAACCAGCGGGTGTTGGCGCGCATGGTGAAGGTCACCGCACCCTTGCTGGCCAGCCGGGTCAGCAGCGTCTTGACGGTGGAGTAGGCCCACTCGGTCTCCGCTTCGAGTTTCTCGCAGACTTGGCGTGCACTGGCCGGGCTCCTGTCCCAGACCACCGTCATGACCTTCCACTCCGCCTCGCTCAGTTTCATCGCTCGCTGGTGTATCCCTTGGGTATCCTGTCGATCTTGGCTACGTCTGTAGCTGATACTGCTACATTTGTAGCTGAGAGTCAAGACCGAGGGCACAGAGGCTGAGCCAGGCGGTCCGCTCAGGGGAAAGGGATGAGTATGATCGCCGTTGCCGCCTCCCTCTTGCGAGCGCTGTGCTGACGCGATAACTTTGGCCGCATGAGACAAGACAAGCCTACTCCCAGCCTCCGAAACGTGACCGTAACTCTGTCTGCCGCTGCTCTGCTAACGGGCGCGCTCGCCACCCTGGCCGCGGATTCGATCCCCGCTCCCGTGGACGTCGCTGCTTCTCCCGCTTCCGCGGTGGTCACCGCCTCCGGTCTAGCCACCGTGGTGCTGGCGGCGGGAGAGGGCACGGACTCTCCACGGCCGACCGACAGGGTCCTGGTGCACTACACCGGTTGGACGACCGACGGCAAGATGTTCGACTCGTCGGTGGCGCGCGATAAACCCCAGCGGCTACCGGTCGATCAGGTGATCGACGGTTGGGAAGAGGGGCTACAGTTGATGGTGGTGGGTGAGAAGCGGCGTATGTGGATTCCCCAAGAGCTGGCCTACGGCGGCCAAGAAGGTAGACCGAAAGGGATGCTCGTCTTCGATGTTGAGTTGTTGAAGATCCTGCGCGTGCCAGACGTTCCAGAGGACGTCGCGGCGGTGCCGGCGGACGCCGAAGTGGGCAAGAAGAAACTGGCCTGGAAGGTGCTGAAGACAGGCACGGGTTCGACCCAGCCGGGCCCCAAGAGCACAGTGAGCGTCCACTACACCGGCTGGACGAGAGACGGCGAAATGTTCGATTCCTCCTACACCCGAGGCGAGCCCTCCTCGTTCCCCTTGGACCAGGTGATCAAGGGCTGGGGCCTAGGTCTACAGCTGATGGTCGAGGGCGAACAACGCCGCTTCTGGATCCCCGCCAAACTCGCCTACCGGGACAACCCCAAAGGGCCGCAGGGGATGCTGGTCTTCGATATCGAGCTGGTGGAGATCGAGAAACAGTAAGCAACTTCTCTTGGCCTCCTAGCCCTTGCGCTGATTCGCCTGAAGGATCTTCTTGCGCAGCCGGAAGGCCGCCGGGGTTACTTCGACCAGCTCATCCTCGCGGATAAACTCGATCGCTTGCTCGAGGCTGAGGCGGCGCGGCGGTGCCAGGTGGACGAGCTCATCGGCGCTCGCGGCGCGCATGTTGGTGAGCTTCTTCTCTTTGGTGATGTTGACGTCCAGATCGCCCGGTCGGTTGTGCTCGCCGACGATCATCCCTTCGTAGACCTTAGCGGTCGGTTTGATGAACAAGGTGCCGCGGGGCTGGAGGTTCTCGATCGCATAGGCGGTCGCCTTGCCGACTCGGTCGGCGACCAGCGCGCCGGTGACGCGATGGGTGATGTCACCCTGCCAGAGATCGTAGCCATCGAAGAGGTGATTCATGATGCCGGTGCCACGGGTTTCGGCTAGGAAGTCGGTGCGGAAGCCGATCAGTCCTCGCGAGGGAACGCGAAACTCAATGCGCACCCGGCCGCTACCGCCTTGGAGCATCTTGGTCATCCGTCCCTTGCGCGGTCCGAGCAGCTGGGTGACGGCGCCGGTGAATTGCTCGGCGGTGTCGACGACCAGTTGTTCCATGGGCTCGTGCAACTTGCCGTCGATGGTGCGAGTGAGAACCACCGGCTTGCCAACGCCGATTTCGAAACCTTCGCGGCGCATCATCTCGATCAAGATCGCCATCTGTAACTCGCCGCGGCCAGAGACTTGAAAGGCGTTGGCGAGGTCGGTCTCGTCGACCCGAATCGCCACGTTGTGCAACGCCTCCTTGAGCAACCGTTCCCGCAGTTTGCGCGAGGTGACGTGCTTGCCCTCCTTGCCCGATACCGGCGAGTTGTTGACGTAGAAAATCATCGCCAAGGTCGGCTCATCGACGCGAATCGCCGGCAGTGGCCGCGGATCCTCGGGGATGGTCACCGTGTCGCCGATTGAGACGTCGTCGATGCCCGCCAAGGCGACGATATCGCCTGGACCGGCCTCGGTGATCTCGATGCGCTTGAGCCCTTCAAAACCGTAGAGACTAGATAGCTTGGCGATGACCGGCTCGCCCTCGGACCGGCACAGTGCCACCTGCTGGCCCTTGGTGAGATTGCCGTTGAACACGCGTCCAACGGCGAGGCGACCGACGTAGTCGTCATAGCCGAGATTGGTGATCAGGAACTGCAACGGGCTGTCCGGGTCGTAGGCCGGGGGCGGCACGCTGTCGACGATCTCTTGGAGCAGCGGCGCCAGGGTCTGATCCTCGCCGTCGGGCGTGGTGCGGCAGGTGCCCGCTCTGGCGTTGGCGTAGTAGACGGGAAAACTCAGCTGATCGTCGCTAGCGTCGAGATCGATGAAGAGGTCGTAGACTTCGTCTAGCACCTCGGCCGGCCTGGCGTCGGAACGGTCGATCTTGTTGATCACCAGGATCGGCGGTAAGCCGGCTTCGAGCGCCTTGCGCAGGACGAAGCGGGTTTGCGGCAGGGGTCCCTCGCTGGCGTCGACCAGGAGCATGACGCCGTCGACCATCTTCAAGGTGCGCTCGACTTCACCGCCGAAATCGGCGTGGCCGGGGGTATCGACAATGTTGATGCGCACCTCGCCAAACTGGATCGCCGTGTTCTTGGCCATGATGGTGATCCCGCGCTCGCGCTCGAGGTCGTTGGAGTCGAGCACCCGTTCGGCGACCTTCTCGTGGTCGCCGAAGATGCCGCTTTGCCACAGCATGGCGTCGACCAGGGTGGTCTTGCCGTGGTCGACGTGGGCGATGATGGCCAGGTTACGCACACTCTCGCGGCGAGCGGTGGCGGTGGAGGCGGAGGTAGGTCTGTTTGCGAAGTCCATGGTGAGGTCTCTCAGAAGCAAATAGTGCAGCTCAGTGGAGTGGCCGGTCCCAGGTCGGGGCATCGGCCGGTGCGTCTAGGTTGGCTGTGGGTTTGGGGGCTTGGGGTGTGAAACGGTGCCGCCCCGGGGGCGGCCTGAAAGCTGGCAGAAGATAGCAGTTGCTCTTCCGGCGCTCAAGAGGGGGGAATGTGGGTGGTACTCTTTCTGCAACCGCTAACAGTCCGTGGCGAGCCTCCTGAAGGGGATACCGATGTTTGACGAACGCCAATTTATCGCTCGAGTCGAAACTGCAAGCCCAGAGAGTTTCG
The DNA here is from genome assembly GCA_003231035.1 of Acidobacteriota bacterium. Lineage (GTDB taxonomy): Bacteria > Acidobacteriota > Thermoanaerobaculia > Multivoradales > SZUA-115 > SZUA-115. The sequence continues at coordinate 1,711 of QIHU01000778.1, read as the reverse complement.
GCGAATACCTGCGACGCCCCTCCGACGACGAAGAGCGGGCCTTGCGCGCTTACTTCGGCGACCAGCGCTACGATCGGCTGCACAGCCTGGCGCTGCGCAAGCGCTCTCTGCGGGGAGCCGAGGGCCGCGGAACCGTGATCGTGATCCACGGCATTATGGGAGCCGAGCTGACCGCTTTCGACCGTGAGGGAGGAGAGTCCCCGGTGTGGATCAACCTGTGGGGGATGATGCGCGGCCAACTGGCTCGGCTGCGCCTGGCGGATGACGGCCTGGCGCCCTTCGATCCGGCCTGGGAGGCCCGCGCCACCGGGATGATGAAGAAACACTACGGAGAGTTGATCCTGTCGCTGTCCCGGCGCTGGCGCGTTCTGCCCTTTTGGTTCGACTGGCGCAAAGATTTGAAGGTCGCCGCGGCTAGGCTCCACGCCGAGATCGAGGGTTCCTTGCGCGAGGACGAGCCGGCGCATATCGTCGCCCACTCGATGGGCGGCTTGGTGGCCCGTACCTTCATCCAGCAGTTTCCCCGCCGCTGGAAGGCGATGCAGGCCACCGACGGCAGTGGCCGGGGCGGTCGGTTGATCATGTTGGGTACGCCAAACCACGGCTCGTTCGCCGTACCGCAGATCATCACTGGCCTGGAGAAGAAGATCCGGCAGATCGCCAAGATCGACCTACCGCACAGCCGAAGCGAAGTGTTGAGGGTGGTCAACAGCTTCCCGGGTAGCTACCAAATGCTGCCCTCGCCGCTGGTCATGCCGACGATGAAGCCGTTGTACGCGGCGCGGACGTACGCCGGGCTCAACATCTTGCAGGCGCACCTGGACAACGCGCTCGAGCACCACAAACTGCTGTCGGGTGTGGTCGATCCCGACCGGATGATCTATGTCGCCGGTGACTTGCAGCCGACCCTCTCGAACATCAAGAATCTCGCTCGCGTCGCCGACAAGAAGGGGTATGAGTTGACCGTGGCTGGTGACGGCCGGGTGCCGCACCAGCTGGGGCTGTTGCCGGGAGTTGAGACTTACTATGTGGTCGAGGGGCACGGCGCCTTGCCCTCGAATTCTTCAATCCTGGGTGCTCTCAACGACCTGCTGCTGACCGGGACCAGCGATGGTTTGGCCAAGGCTCCGCACCGGGTGCGCGGTGGTTTGGCCGGTTCGATGCAACAAGAGATGGAGGCGCGGGAACGGGCCGAAGAGGAGCAGATCGACGCCTTTTTGCGCCGAACGGGTAGCCGAGGCGTGGCTGAGGAGTTGGAAGGTCGGCCGATCAGCGATGAGGAACGGCGGGTCGAAGATCTTCTTTTGCGGGGCTTTGCCGAGACCAGCCGGGCCAGCGGCGGGTTGTCTAGAACGGTGAAGAGACGGCGCAGGACGCAGATCGAGATCGCTGTGCGCTGTGGCGATATTTGCGCTCCAGACGCCGCTCGAGGCCCCCAGGGCGCCGGCAAGAGTAGGCGGGTCGATGCGGTCTCGGTGGGCCACTACATCGGTATCCTGCCGCAGGGCGCGGAAATGGCTCTGGACAAGGCGGTTAGCCGGTTTGGCGACAGCTCCGGCGGCGATGACCTGATGCTCACCCAACTCAGCCTCCGGGGGTCCATTCGTGGCGAACTGGGACAGCATTTCATTCTCCCCGATCCCCGGCCCAAAAGCCGCGGTCGGGTGGTGGTGATCGCTGGCTTGGGATTGCCGGGGCGTTTCGGAGCTCC
>QIHU01000197.1 GCA_003231035.1 Acidobacteriota bacterium | reverse complement strand
GGGCTGGGAGCGCAACTCCGCCGGTTCCGGCCTCGACTGCGACGCCGAGCCCGCCGGTACCCAGTGTTTCCTCACTGTCGGAGGGTTGGCGGTAGCCGATGGAAACCAGGTTGCCGCGTTCCAGGTAGTGGTTGACGACCCGGTGACGGCCGGTGCCACGCAGATTGCCAACACCGCCTCGGTGGCGGATGACGCCGCCAACGGCGCCGACCCGACCGCGAATAACTCGGCGACGGCGACCACGCCGATCGACGCGATGCCCGATCTGGTGATGGTCTCCAAAGTGGCCGACATGCCGATGTTGATGCCGGGTGATGCCCTCGTCTACACCCTGACCTACGCCAACAACGGCGACCAGAACGCCACCGGCGTGGTACTCAGCGAGACGGTCCCCGCCGGTAGTACTTCCGGTACCAACCCGGGCTGGGAGCGCAACTCCGCCGGTTCCGGCCTCGACTGCGACGCCGAGCCGGCCGGAACCCTCTGCTTCTTGACCGTCGGCGCGCTTGCCGCCGGTTCGGGCAATCAGATCGCTACTTTCATCATCACGGCGGACAACCCGGTTGCCGCCGGTATCGCGACGATCGACAACACCGCCTCGGTGGCCGACGACGGCGCTAACGGTGCCGACCCGACTCCCGGCGACAACAGCAAGACGGCGATGACGCCGCTCAATGCCGAGCCCTTCTTCACCCTAGACAAGAGCTACAGCGGCCCCACACCGTTCCCAGGTGACAGCATCGCCTTCGATCTCGCCTACGCCAACACTGGCGACCAAGGGGCGACCGGCGTGGTGCTCACCGACACGGTGCCCGCCGATACCGTCTTCGACGCCGCCGGCAGCACGCCTGGCTGGAGCTGCGCCGATGGCGACCCGCCGGCAACGGTCTGCACCTTCGCCGTTGCCGGGGAGCTGGCCGGGGGCGGTGCCGGGGCGACGGTGGTCTTTGCCGTCCGGCTCGACGATCCGTTGACCGCGGGCGTCTCCGAAGTCGAGAACTGCGCTTCGATCGAAGACGACGACGCCAACGGTGGCGATCCGAACGCTTCCGACTGCGAGACGGTCAACCTCGACGTGGTGCCGCCGCAAGTGACCCTGATTGACAGCCAGCCCGACACCGGCGACGGCATGGTGGAGGAATGCGAGGTGACTCAGGAGGCCTTCACGCAACTCTTAGTCACCTTCGACGAACCGATGCGCGATCCGGCTGGCGACGCCGACCCGGTCGACGTCACCAATCCGGGTAACTACCGCCTCTTCCAAGCTGCGGGAGCCAACCTAGACATCGCCACCACCGCGTGCGACTTGATCGATCCCGCCGATACCGAGATTCCGGTGATGGCGGTGAGCTATGCCGCCGGAAGCCTGCGGGCGACGCTCGATCTGGGCGGTGCCTTGAGCAACGGCCAATACCGCCTCTTCGTGTGCGGTACGGCCAGTGCGCCGGGCACAGCCGATGGGCTGCAAGACACGGCGGGCAACTTCCTCGATGGAACGGGTGACGGGAACCCTGGCGATGACTTCATTCGCGAGTTCCGCATCGACACCGGCAACCTCTTCGCCAACGGCTACTTCGATTGCTCGTTGGTCGACTGGACGCCCACCCCGCCCGCTTCCTACAATGCCGCCGATGCCGACGACTCGCCCCTTTCCGGCTCGGCCCAAGTGGCCGACCAGGGGGCTGGCACCAGTGGCGCCGTTTCACAGTGCGTCGGCTTGGCGGCCGGCGACCAAATGATCTTCGCTGAGGTGCGGCTCGACGCGGCACCGGGTACCTTCACCACCTTCCTGGCCGACTGCCTCTTCTTCCTCCAACCGGCTTGCCTTGCCGGAGACGAACTGGGTTCGGTGACCAAGAGCTTCCTGTTGCAGGACACCGGAGGAGGATTCATACCGCTCGAAGTCGCCTTCAGCTCACCACCGAGCACCCGCTCGGCGCTGTGCACGGTCGGCTTCGACCCCGCGGCCACCGGAGTCGACGGCTTTGTCGATAGCCTGATCCTTCCGGGCACGCCGCTGATCTTCGCCGATGGCTTTGAGACGGGCGACACTTCGGCCTGGTCGGTGGTGGTGCCATGAGGGGGTTGCGAGGAATGATCGAAGCGAACCGGATCACGCGGATGAGACCGATAACTACGAATCGCGCAACCACAGTGGAGAGCACAGGAATGAACACCCATCGCAGAACTGAGTCTCGCCACTGGGCCAGCGGCCTGGCCGTGGCGGCTTGGGTCGCTCTGTTCGCCTTGGCGAGCACTTCCCTGGCGGAGGCTGCCGGCGCTGGCTTGACCGGTACCTTCGTTCACCGTCTGTCCGCTCCCACCGAGGCCGGTCCGCCCTTGCCGCCGCTCGCCGATTTTCCGGTGCAGCTAGTGCTCGACGACGATGTTCGGGACGGCGATTTCGGTTTCGCCGGCCCCCCGGCGCGCAATTTCCTATGGTTCAACCGCTTCGCCTCGCCGGCTCCCGGCTTCATCCTGGACCAGGTCTGGGTGCTCTTCTCACCCGGCCCGAACATGGCGGTGGGCGGAGCGATTCAGCTCGCCGTTTATCTAGATCCTGACGGCGATCCCAGCACCGGTGCCGACCTGCTGGCTACCTACGATGAGACCATCCAGGTGCTCGACGGCAATACCTTCTCGGTCTACGACCTGGTGCCGCCGGTGTCGATCGAATCCGTGGCCGACGTGCTGATCGGAGTGGTGATGCGAGGTGCGGTGACCCCGGCTCCCACCCCGGCGGCGATCGATACCACCGCCAGTGCGGCGAGTTCTTGGGTCGCGGTATGGACCACCGATCCGCCGAATCCGCCGCTCCTGGCCCCTCCCGGCGATCCCGACGCCCTGCTCGATGTGGTCGACAACGTGGGCGTTGGCGGCAATTGGATGATCCGGGGCTTTGGCACGGCGCAGCCGGCGGCGGTGATTCCGACGCTGGACACCGTGGGGCTCCTAGTCCTCTTCCTACTGTTGGCAGGCGCCGCTCTTCTCGTCCTGCGGCGCTCGCATGGCACGGCGGGTGGCGGGCCGCGCTTGCTTCTGCTCCTGGCTCTCTTGGCTCCGCTTCCGGCATCCGCGGTCGTCGTCGATGACTTCTCGACAATTCAGGTTCCACTGGTCGCTCCGCCGGATGCCGCCTCGTCAGTGGGCGGCGCGGGTATTCTGGGCACCAATCGGGACCTGACAGCCACCCGATTCAGCGGGCTGGCAGCCGTGGCCACCTCGGTGGGAGGGGGCCAGTTCACCTTCATCGCCGACCCTGACACGCGAGGAGAAGCGGTACTCACTTGGGACGGCGATACCGATCCGGCGATGCTCGATCCCACCGGGCTGGGCGGGGTAGACCTGACCGCTGGCTCCGCGACCACTTTCCGCTTGCGGGTGGAAGGAACCACCGCGGGGATGGAGATCCTGGCGGAGGTCTTCAGCGACGGCGCCAACTCCTCGCGCGCGGCCCTCGTCTTGCCCGCGATCGGTGCGGCTGAGGACGTTCACCTGGCCTTTGCAGGCTTCTTGCCGGTGCTGGGCGCGGGCGCCGACTTCACCAACGTCGGTGCCATCGTGCTGACCGTGCGCGACACCGGGAGTAACCTGGCCGTGGCGCAACTCGACGTCAGCCTTCTCGACACCGTGGCTCCCAATGTCGCGGTGACCAAGGTCGACGCATTGATCTCCGCCTCTCCCGCCGAACCGGGCGACATCATCGAATACACCGTCGAGATCGACAATACCGGCGGCGCCGCCACTGGCGTCACCTTGGTCGATTTGATTGCCGCCAACCCTGATCTAACCCTGGTCGCCGGCTCGGTCAAGAGTACCCCGGTGATCCTCAATGAGCAGTACGAAGCCTGCGGCAACGCCTCGATCTCGGTCGACGGTTCGCCGGGGCTCCCCGGTCTCCTGGCCAACGACTTCGACCCGGATGGCAACAATGGCAATCCCTTGACCATCGTCACCTTCGACGCGACGAGCGCCAAGGGCGGCACGGTTTCGAATGTCGACCTCAACACCGGGACCTTCGATTACGACCCCCCGCCGGGCTTTACCGGCCTCGACAACTTCAACTATCTAGTGCAAGACGACGACGGCAACCAAGGCACGGGAACGGCAACCCTGACCTTGGCCGAGACGGTCTGGTTCGTCGACAATGCGCAACCCGGTACCTCGCTGGGCACCCTGGCCAACCCGTTCCACACCCTGGCCGAGGCGGAGGCGGCTTCGGTCTCGGGCGACACGATCTTCCTCTTCGAGGGGTTGACTCCGGTGACCACCGGCCTCGATGCCGGTATCACCTTGAAAGAAGGGCAGCGGCTGATCGGTCATGGGGTCGACCTGGTGGCCTGCGGCTCGACCCTCGTCACCGCCTCGACCCGCCCGCACATCACCCACGCGGCCGGCAACGGCATCGATCTGATCGGTAGTCATGAGATCCGCGGCCTGAATATCGTTGCCAGCGCTGGCGCTGCAATGTTCGGCTCCGCGGTGGGCACGGTGACGGTGAGCGACTCTTCGATTATCGATTCCGGCGGCGCCGCCCTCGACATCGACGGCGGAAACTTGGCGATGACCTTCGACCTGATCGACTCGCTGGCCAGTTCGGCGCACGGAGTGCGCTTGCACAACGTCACCGGCGCGCTGAACTCGACCACCACCCAGATTGACGACCCGACCAGCTTCGGCATTTCGATCGACAACTCTTCGGCGGTCCTTTCCTTCGGCGCCACCAATGTCACCACCGCGGGCGAGGCTTTCTTCGAAGCGGCCAACCCCGGCGTGCGGGTGACCAACGATGCCGGCGGCACGGTGACCTTCGCCAGCCTCAATGTGAGCACGGAAAACGGTACCGGCATCGTGACCAACTTGGCGGGAACGGTGGACATTCAAGCTACCACCGGGGTGATCTCGGCGATCGGCGGGCCGGCGCTCAACCTTGTGACGACCACGCTGCGCACCGGCGCCACGCCGGGTTGGACCTTCGCCTCGCTCAGCTCGACGACCAGCACGCAAGACGGCGTGGTCTTGAACACCTTGAGCGATCCGCTGACGGTCAATACCGGCACCACGGTCACCAACGCCAGCGGCACCGGTGTTCTGGTGCTCAACTCGCCCGCCACCGCTTTCGACTTCGGGCCGACGATGGTCAACGACACCAACCTCGCCGTGGCGCCCTTCGCCAACGGGGTGGATGTCTCAACCGGGAACGCCGGTTCCACCTTTACCTT
>QIHU01000330.1 GCA_003231035.1 Acidobacteriota bacterium | reverse complement strand
AAGGGGGCGAAGGCGGCTCCCAAGAAGCCGGATCCCAAGAAGACGGAACCGGCCGCCAAGGCGGGGAAGTAGCCTTTGGCGACGGCAACCGCTGGATCGTTGGCCGCTGGGCAGGCTGAGGCCGCCGCCCGGCTCGACGCTCACGTGCGCGAGATGGTCGCCTGGCACTTCGGCCCGGAAACCGGCTGCCCGTTCTGGCTCGACCATGCCGCCCAACTGCCCTTCGATCCGTGCGACAAGGTGCGGGGTTACGACGACCTGAAGCTTCTCGGCCACTTCGAGGACGAGTGGCTGCGGGGTGGTCCGATCCGCCGCTGGGTCGCTGGGTTCCCAAAGGGCTGGCCGATCAGCCGCTCTACGTCTTCGAGACCGGCGGCTCGACCGGCTTGCCCAAGTCGCGGATCAACATTCGCGACTTCCAAACCGACTACGAGCTGTTCAGCGAGACGCTCTCTTGCGACTCGTTCCCGCGCGGATCCGACTGGTTGATGCTCGGGCCGACCGGCCCGCGGCGGCTGCGGCTGGCGATTGAGCACCTGGCCCAGCACCGCGGTGGTGTCGCCTTCCATGTCGACCTCGACCCGCGCTGGGTCAACAAGCTGATCGGGCGTGGTGAGCACCACGAGATGGCGCTCTACAAGGAGCACGTCATCGACCAGGCGCTCAAGATCCTGCGCGCCCACGATTCCGTGCGTTGCCTGTTCACCACCCCCAAGTTGCTCGAAGCGTTGTGCGAGAAAGTCTCGCTGGGCAAGCTCGGTATCGAAGGGATCTTCTGTGGTGGCACCGAGATGAACGCCCAGTTCCACCGCTTCGCTCGCGAGGAGCTGGTGCCGGGAATCGAGTTCATTCCCACCTACGGCAACACCCTGATGGGGCTGGCCTGTTCGAAGCCGTTCGACCCGGCGGCCAACGACTACACCATCACCTACTACCCGCCGGCCCCGCGCGCGGTCTTCGAACTGGTCGATCCCGAGAACACTGAGCGCAGGGTCGACTACGGCGAAACCGGTCGGGTCATGCTCACCACCTTGACCCCTGAATTCTTCATGCCCCGCTTTCTCGAACGCGACGAGGGCGAACGGGCGGAGCCGATCGAGCTCTACCCGTGGGACGGGGTGAGCAATCTACGCCTCTTGAGCCAACTCTCGACCTCGGTGGTGGTGGGAGTCTACTGATGGCCGGCGGCGGCGCGGTGGCACTCGGGGCCGATGGGGTCGCGACAATCCCGCTGGTGCGCGGTGGCGAGAGCTACCACAGCTTGACCACCGTGGAGCTGCCGGACCTGCGCCGCCAGGGCCACAAGACCAGCTCCCCGGTGGCCAGGGTGAGCCAGGCCAATCCGGGTCTGGTGGCCCGCGATTTGGCCCGTTCAGGCGCCGCTCGCCAGGCGCTCGAGGCGTTGAGCGTGGCCGAGCTGATCGCCATCTGCAAGCGGGCCGGGGAACTCTTCCTCAACGACGATTTGCCCTTGGGCGGTGCGCGGCAATCGGTGGACGACTACCTGCGCCAGTTGTCGGCGACCACTGGCATGCCGCGGGCGATGGCGCGGGCCAACATGGGCAAGGTGCACTACGTACTCGACCAGATGGCGACCGTCCTCGGCGGTCTGACCCGAGGTCTCGATCTGAGCCTGCTCGATCGGGGCTACGGCGAGCAGGGGGGGCGCGCCATCTCCTATCGTCGGCAAAGCGATCTGCTCGGCGCCGTCTTGCCCAGCAACTCGCCGGGGGTCCATTCCCTCTGGTTGCCGGCGATCGCGCTCAAGGTGGGCCTCGCGATCAAGCCGGGACGCCAGGAGCCTTGGACCCCCTACCGCTTGGCCCAGGCGCTGCTCGCCGCCGGCTGTCCGCGCGCCGCCATCGGGTTCTATCCGACCAGCCACGCCGGGGCCGCCGAGATCTTGCAGCGCTGCGGGCGCAGCCTCCTATTCGGCGACGCCAAGACGGTGGGCTCGTGGGCCGGCGACGAACGGGTGCAGCTGCACGGGCCAGGGTGGAGCAAGGTGGTGCTGGATGAGGAGGCGGCCGCCGAGTGGCCGGTCTATCTCGACTTGCTCGCCGCCTCGGTGGCCGACAACGGCGGCCGCTCCTGCATCAATGCCTCCGGGGTGTGGACGGCGCGCAACTCTCGCGCCTTGGCCACCGGCCTGGCCGAGCGGCTGGCGGCGATCGAAGCCCGGGCCTTGGACGACCCGCAAGCGGCGCTCGCCGCCATGGCCAGCCGGGAAGCGGCGCAAGCGCTCAGCGACTATATCGACGCCCGCCTCGGCGGCGGCGCCGTCGACTTGAGCGCCGAGGCCCGGGTGGCCCGAGGAGGCAACGCCAGCCGGGTGGCCGAGGCCGATGGCTGTGCCTTTCTGCTACCCACCGTCATCCATTGTGAGAGTCCCGACCACCCGCTAGCCCAGGCCGAGTTCCTCTTCCCCTTCGTCAGCGTGGTCGAGGTGGCGGGAAGCGAACTGGCTCGCCGCATTGGCGCCAGCCTGGTGGTCACGGCGCTCACCCGAGACCCGGAGTTGCGCGCTGACCTGATCGCTTCGCCCTTTGTCGAGCGGCTGAATTTGGGACCGATTCCCACCTCGCACGTCACCTGGGACCAACCCCACGAGGGCAATCTGTTCTCCCACCTCTACCGCCAGCGAGCCCTACAGGACGTCCCTTTCGGAGCCGTCGCTTGAGCAGCCTCTCGCACCACCCCGCGCCAATGGCCCCGGAAGCGGTGGACGATTCGGTAGCCTCGCAAGTGGGCCGCCTCGTGCGGTGGCTAGAGGCGCGGCCGGTGGCTGGCCGGTGGTGGAGCGGAACCCTGGCCTCGATTCGGTTGACCGTGGGCCGAGGTTGTGTCGCCTCCCTGGGCGAGGCCGTCGCCAGGCTTGGCGCCAAACGGCCGCTCCTGGTGACCGATCCTGGAGTGCGCGCCGCCGCCGATCACGTGGATCGCGCCGTGGCGTCGCTGGAGGGAGCCAGGGTCGAAACCGCGATCTTCGACCGCCTCACCTCCAACCCCACTTCGGACCAGGTCGAGTTGGGAAGCGAGGCGGCACGGGCACACCGCTGCGATCTGCTGATCGGCTTCGGTGGCGGCAGCGCCATGGATTGTGCCAAGGGGATCAACTTTCTGCTCACCAACGGCGGCGCGATGGCGGATTTCTGGGGGTACGGCAAGGCCTCCTCGTCGATGCTGCCGTCGATCGGCGTGCCGACCACCGCCGGTACCGGCAGCGAGGCACAGTCCTTCGCCTTGATCACCGATCCTCGGAGTCAGCGTAAGATGGCGTGCGGAGATCCCAAGGCTCGGTTCGCGGAGGTCTTACTCGACGCCAAGCTGGCGGCGACGGCGCCGCGCGAAATCGTCGCCACGGCGGGAATCGATGCCCTATCGCACGCTGTTGAGAGTTTCGTGACCCGCAAACGCAATCCCGTCTCGAACCTGCTCGCTCACCAGGCATGGGGGTGGCTCGACGCCGCCTTCCCCAAGCTCCTCGGCGACGGCGGGAGTGTGGGCCATCCTGGCCAGTCGATGCTCCTGGGCGCCCACCTTGCGGGCGCCGCGATCGAGGCTTCAATGCTCGGTGCCGCGCACGCGTCGGCCAATCCACTGAGCGCTCGGTTCGCCATCGCGCACGGGACGGCGGTCGCCTTGATGTTGCCGCACGTCGTGCGCTTCAATGCCGCGGGAAGCGCCACGACCGAAGCGCTCTACGGGCAGCTGACCGGTGAGGCCGCCGATGCCGGCGAAGGGTTGGCCCGGCGGCTGGAAGGGCATCGGCGGGCAGCGGGGCTGCCGGGTACACTTCGTGAGGTGGGGGTCGAGACCTCAGCGTTTGATGATCTCGCCGACCTCGCGAGCCATGAATGGACCGGTCAGCACAACCCGAGGCCCTTGGCCAGGGCGGATTTTCGGGAGCTCTATGCGGCGGCTGGGTAGATCGATGGCAAGGCCGCGCGGCGGGCTGGTCGTACTCGGCCTCCTGGCGACCGGCTGGGTCGCCCTCGCGACCGCGGTGCATGCTGGCCAAGACTCCCTCTTTCGCGGCGACGCCTCCCTCACCGGCGTGGCCTCGGCCCGGCTCCCCGAGAAGCTGGCGCCCGTCTGGGTTTTCGAAGCGGGAGAGGGCATCGAGTCGACCGTGGCGATCGCCGACGGGCGCGCCTTCGTGGGCAACCTCGAAGGCCAACTCTTCGCCCTCGATCTGGCCACCGGGGAGAAGCTGTGGAGCTACCAGGCCGGGGTCGAAATCAAAGCCTCGCCCTCGGTGCGCGGCGGGGTCGTCTACTTCGGCGATGGGACGGGAATCTTTCATGCCGTCAACGCGGCTGACGGCAAGGCCCTGTGGACCTTCGAAACGGAGGCGGAGATCATCTCTTCGGCCAATTTCTTGGACCGCGCTGGCGCCGAGGGCAAGGGCGAGACCGACCTCCTCTTCGGTTCCTACGACGGTTTCCTCTACAGCCTGGCGGCGGCTGACGGGTCCTTGAATTGGAAACTAGAGACGCAATCCTACGTCCATGCCACACCGGCGCTAAGCGCTCCCGTTGGCGGCCGCAGATTGGCCGCTTTCGGTGGTTGCGATGGCTACTTCCGACTGGTCGACGCGGCGACCGGCAGTGAGGTCAAGTCCATTGAAGTGGGCTCCTACATCGCCGCCAGCGCGGCGCTTTCCTCCGGCCTCGCCTACGTGGGTACCTTCGACAACGAAGTGCTCGCCATCGACTTGGCCAGCGGTGAGGTGGTATGGCGTTTCCAAAACCCGCGGAGCACTTTTCCGTATTACTCCTCACCGGCCGTCGCTTCCGGGCTGGTGATGATCGGCGGGCGCGACAAAGTGCTGCACGCGCTCGACTGGAAGACCGGAAAGGAGCGTTGGTCGTACACTACCCGAGCCCGCATCGATGCCTCGCCACTCGTGGTCGGCGAGCGGCTCTTCGGCGCCGCCAAGAATGGTGAGGTGTTCGCCCTCGAAATCGCCAGCGGCAAGAAAGTGTGGAGCTACGACCTGGGCGAGCCGGTCGTCGCCAGTCCCAGCGTCGCCGACGGGCGACTTCTCATCGCAACTCTGGACGGAACCGTGTACGCCTTCGGCGAAGCCCCTCAGCGAGACACCGCGGGCCGTGCAAGCAAGCCCCAAGGAAACTAACTTTGACTCGACAAACCACCGTATCCCCAACTCTTTTCCGTCCCGAGCCGGCGACCGGCGAGGTGAGCCTGGAAACCGAGGTCGGCAGCCTCTTCGTCTCCAACTACCCACCGTTTTCTTTCTGGAACCGCGATCAGCTGAGTAACGTCGAGACGGCGCTGGCCAGCCCGCCTCGCCAGGCTACCGATTTTGGTCTCTACCTGCACATTCCCTTCTGCCGCAAGCGCTGCAAATTCTGTTACTTCCGCGTCTACACCGACAAGAACTACGACGAGATCGGCAGCTATCTTGACGCGCTGGCGCGGGAAGTGGAACTCTACGCCGCCCATCCCGCCATCGCCGGTCGCAGCCCCAAGTTCGTCTACATCGGCGGCGGCACTCCCTCCTACCTCAGCGTTAAACA
>QIHU01000351.1 GCA_003231035.1 Acidobacteriota bacterium | reverse complement strand
GCCGCATCGACTCCGCGACACCGGTGGGAATCTACCCGTTAGGGCCGACCCCCGAAGGGATCGACGACCTGGCTGGCAACGTTTGGGAGTGGTGCTCAGACTGGTGGGAAGAGACTCGCCAGGGCGATGATCTTACCGACCCGACTGGCCCCGAGGAAGGCGCTTCGCGCGTGGTCCGCGGCGGCTCCTTCTACCTCGATTCGGGGTGGCTGCGTGGCGCGTTCCGCTTCTTCGACGTTCCCGAGCTCCGCGGCCTCGACGTGGGTCTTCGTGTGGTGTTTGTTTCGCGTTGAGGACTGAAAAGTGTTGGAGCTTGGTTCTTGGGCCCGCGCTGTGCGCGGGCGGCGGTTCGATACTGCTACCGCGCGTGCTAGGCTATGCGCAAGGTGAACCGGTACAAACTTCGCGCGTGGTCCGCGGCGGCGCTTTCAACAACAATTCGAGGGCGTTGCGTGGCGCGTACCGCAACAACAACGATCCCGAGAACCGCAACGACAATCTGGGTTTTCGTGTGGTGTTTGTTTCGCGTTGAGCACTGGGAACGGGCCTTGGCCCGAGTGGTTTCGAGTTCCAAGTCGATGTTCAAATCGATCTCGGCCTACTGGAGCGAGCTTTTCCAGTCCCGCTGGTTCACCGGGTCGTGGTTTTGCCACGGGCAAAGAAGAAGGCCCGCGATAGCGCTGGTAGCTTTCGGCGAACGCAGCGCTTGAGAGGTTCGCCTTGAACCCGCCCGAGCAGCCCAACTACTCCCTGCCCCGCCTCTTCTCCGACCAGCCGCCCAGGAGGGGCGAAGAGCTCCAGTTCGAGTTTGATGGCTTGGCCAAGACGCTGGCGCAGCTCGCCTTGAACAAAGACAACCCGACTCCCTTCACCGTGGTGGTGCGCGGGGGGTGGGGGCGGGGCAAGACGACGTTGCTGCGGCGGGCGCAGTACATGATGGAGACACCGTCGGAGGTGACGGGTGTCGCGAACCTGCGAACGGTCAAGACGCTCTGGTTCAACGCTTGGAAGTATCCCAGCGAAGAGACGGTGCTGGCGGGGCTGCTGGGGCAGTTGCTGGACAAGTTTCACACTGGGAAGATTCGCGATCAGCTCAAGATCTTGGTGGAAGGCTACAAGGGATCGATCTTTGCCAAGATCCTCTACCTGGTGGCGCCGGAAGTGGTCCGTGAGTTCGTCGACGTTGGCGGTTTGAAGAACCGTTTTTCCGAAGTGGAGAAGCAGCGGGCCTTTCACGACACCTTCCGCGAGCTCTTCGTTCGGCTGTCGGCCATCCTCCTCGCTGGCAAGCTGGTGGCGCGGGACACGGGCCATTTCAGCGAAGAGGACTTCTGGACCGAGCAGCGGCGGCGGGATCTAACGCTCGCCATCTTTCTCGACGACCTCGACCGCTGCCGCGGCGAGCGGGTCCGTGAAGTGTTGGAGGCGATCAACCTCTTTCTGGATCTACCAGGCGTCTGTTTCTTCCTCGGGGTGGATTGGCATCGATTGGTGGCGAACCTACCCGAAGCGGTGAAGAAAGAAGGCGATCAGTACTTAGAGAAGATCGTCCAAGTGGCGCTGGAACTGCCGGAGGTCCGGGAAGACGATGCGAGGAGCTTTATCGGCAAGCTGATCGAAGGCACCTTTCTAGCAAAGGTGATTCCCTCCAAGAAGGGCGCTGACGAAACCCTGGCGCTGGCCGAGGCGCTCGAAAGCCTCCATCCGCGCCACATCAAGCGCTTCCTCAATGATCTGTCCCTGGCGCTGGCTGTGTTGGATAACACCGGTAAGCTAGACACGAGTGTGGATCGCCGGTTTCCAGACAAGGTTCCCCCCGCCGCCGTTTTCGTCTGGCACCTTCTTGGGGAAGTCTTGCCTGCCGATAAGTGGCGCGAAGTACGTCGGTCGAAGGGTGACGCCGAGCTCTTCGTCCAACAAGCCAAGAAAGCGTTGGAGCGCGGGAAGTCGCCGAAGGAGGCAGCGCAAGGGGAGGTTGGCGAGGAGGGGCCGGCCGATCCCAGACAAGAGTGGGAGGCGAAGATCGGGGCTAGTCTTCTACCTCGCCACATCGAGCAGTTGGTCCAGGTCATCGAGGCTGGCACGATGGACATCCTGGTCCATGTCGCCACCCCGGTGGAAACCTCCCTCGACGGCCACGACCGCGCCGCCCGTTCCGGCCTCCTCCATCTCGATTCCGGCGACTGGGTGGAGCTGGAGGCGAAGGAGCCGTTCACAATGGGCTCGGACGACAGCGACCGCAAGAACGAGAAACCCGCCCACCCGGTCGCTCTGTCGCCCTACTGGATTGGCCGCTATCCGGTGACCAACGAGGACTATTCGCTGTACGTCCAGGAGGTCGACAAGAAACCACCTGAACATTGGGAGGATGGAAGACCTCCAGCGGGCAAGGAGCGCCATCCCGTGGTCGAGGTCAGCCTCCAGGATGCCGAAGCCTACTGCACCTGGTTGACGCGAAAGCTGGGCAAGAAAGGGTTCGAGGGTACGGCTCGGCTGCCCACCGAGGCGGAGTGGGAGTTCGCGGCTCGGGGCCGCGCGGGGCGGGAGTTTCCCTGGGGAGAGGCGGAGCCGAACCAGGAGCGGGCGAACTTTGGCAACAACGTGGGCGACACTACTCCGGTGGGTTCCTACTCGGAGGGGGCAACCCTGGAGGGAATCCACGACCTGGCCGGCAATGTCTGGGAGTGGTGCCAGGACTGGTACGCGGGCGGTTACGAGGCGAATCCTTCGGAGATAGCGAACAATCCCCAGGGGCCGAGTACCGGATCTTCGCGCGTGGTCTGCGGCGGCGCTTTCTACAGCTATTCGGGGGCGTTGCGTGGCGCGTCCCGCGACAACGTCGCTCCCGAGGACCGCAGCGTCGATCTGGGTTTTCGTGTGGTGTTTGTTTCGCGTTGAGGACTAAAATTATTGAAAATTGGTTCTTGGGCCCGCGCCGTGCGCGGGCGGCGGTGCTCCTAGGCTACGACTGGGCTAGTTGTGCTGGGTACTCGCCAGGCTCCGCGATCAACGAGCCAACGGTCTGAGCCTGATAGGCTGTTTAGCAGGTTCCCGCGGGGCTCGCCATCCGCCCAGAGGGGAGAGGACACTATCTTGAGCGAGAGTATTCAACAGCGCATCGTGCAGCGGCGCCAAGAGTTTGGCGCTACCGTGGGCGACATGGCCAGCTGGGCTAGTCTCCCCGAGGAGCGTTGGCGGGCGATTGAGTCAGGGGAGGCCCTGAGCGTGGTTGAACTCGGCCGAGTGGCGAGAGCGCTGGCTGTGGATTCCGGCACGCTCTTGCGTGGCGAGGAAGTTAGTGCGCGCCGGTCCGTTGCGCGGTTTCGGCAAGCGGTGGTTTCTGTCCCGGCAAGATCGCGAACTGAAGAAACACGCACATTGGCCCTAGCCGCTGAGCTGGGGCGCATCGGTGGTGGGCTGCACCGGCTGTTGGCCAGAGCGTTGGCGCTGTCAGAGATCCGCCAGACCATGCCAATCTCTGAACGCGAGGAGCCCTGGGAACAGGGGTATCGCCTGGGGGCCATGGCGAGAGACCTTTTGAAGATCCCGGTCGGCCCGATCGCCGATTTGCGAGCCACCCTCGAACGGCTCGGTACTCACATCGCCACTCTGCCCTTTTCTGGGCCGGAGATCGACGCCGCTAGCTTGATGGAGGAGGGCAGTATGCCGATCCTCCTCCTCAACCAAAACTCGCCTCGGGTTTCCCGAACTCTTCCGCGCCGGGCCACCATGGCTCATGAGCTGTGCCACCTCTTGCACGATGCAGGGGAACAGGAACTCGAAACGCGCCTGAGCTACAAGGAGGACTCCTCCGAGGGTAGCGTTGAGCAACGGGCCAGAGCTTTCGCCCCAGCCTTCTTGGCACCTCCCGACGAAGTTCGCCACTGGTTTCGAAGCGGTGGAGGAAAGCACCGCGCGGAGTCACGGGACAAGGTTCTCACCTTGGCCAATCGGTGGGGCTTGTCGTGGCGTGGCGCGACCTGGCATGCCAAGAACTGCAATCTCATTCCATCCAGCACGGCGGAATTCTTGATCGCGGATGGTGGCCCGCCGCAGGTGTGGCAAGGCGACTTCGAACAGCAGGAAGCTCGCCGAGACCAGGTCTCTCTGGAAGGGATTGAGACCAGCCTCTTGTGCCGGGGCCGGTTGGCTGAGATTGTCGTGGAGGCTTACGAAGCTGGCGCCATTTCCCGAGGTCGTGCACGCGAGATCTTGACCTGGGGCTAGGAGTGCGTTGGATTCTCGACGATGGCCCCTTCGGCCACCTTGCGAAGGTCGTCGAGAATGAAGAGACATCACGCTGGCAAGCAGGAGCGCTGCTGGTTGCTGGAACGACTGCCGCGCTGTCCACGCCACCGAGCCAAGCGCTCTTGGATCTACGCTCTGGTGGCCGACCGATCGTCGAGACTTTCGAGATCCGTATTGGTTCCGACGACCCGCCCGAGCAGGTGTTGATCGAGTTGCATCCCGCTACCACGAGTACCTCCGACTTGGCGGAGCACGAGAGCATCGCTTGGGCTCAGGTGCATGGGATTGACGCCGTCTTTGTCTGCGCCGATCGCCGCGCTGCGTTGACCGCTCTTGCCGAACTGGGCGGAGGCCGGGTGGCGCATCCTTTCGATGTTTGGTTGGACCTGAAGGAGAGAGGCTGGTTGGTGCCCCGCCTCTTTGAGCGCCTCTGCCAATTGACTCGAAATCATGATCAAGGGTTGCCTCGGATGCCCAAGAGGGTCAGTGACGTTCTGGGGACAGGTTAGAAGGGGCGAACAACTCTCGCAGGCTAGTGATGGCGCCACCTACACTCGCCGCACCGGCCCGGGATACTGGGCCAGCTTCGCGTCGGCGGTGACCAGGGTGATTCCCTCGCTGAGGGCTTGGGCGAGGAGCAGGCAGTCGAAGGGATCTTTGTGCAGCGGGGGGAGGGTGTCGAGGGTCACTGCATGCTGGCTGGTGATGGGCAGTTCGAGGTAACCGTTGTCGAGCAGCCCCCGGCGCAGCAGACGGGGCTGGACTTGAAAGTCCTCTCGGTCCAAGCCGCTCTTGATGGCGATCTCCCAGAGGCTTGCGGCGCTGAAGAGGAGTTCGTTCTCGGGATCGTCGAGCAGGTCGCGGGCGGTGCTGGAGAGCCGTTCAGGGTGACCGGCCGCCCACAGCAGGAGCTGCGTGTCGACCAGGAGTTTCACTCCTCGTTCTCGACGGGGGTGGTCCCGAAGAGAAGGGCGATCTCGTCTTCACCCATGCGGTCGAAATCTTCGGGTACGGCGATCTGACCGGCCAGGAAGCCAAAGCGGCGCGGCTCCGCGGGGGCTTCCAGCGCCGTCACTTTGACTAGCGGTTTGCCCGCCTTGGCGATAATGAAAGACTCGCCTTCGACCGCCCGTGCCACCAGCTTGGAGAGCTGAGTCTTCGCTTCATGCATGTTGACGGTAATCATGGTCCCTCCAGTAGACTAAGTTTGTTGGACTAAGTTTAGTTCGGTGACCTCTAAGAGTCAACCCATGAGGAAGCCGGTGGCTCCGGTGAGAGGGGATATGCCGATGGACAACGGTCATTCTGACCGTTGAGATACGGACATCGTGACCGAATCCCAACGGCCTCAAGGGGAGATTCCTCGGGTCAACCGATGTTGAAGAGGGGGGAGGAGTCCTGGGGTTCCGCCAGCGCCTGGCGCCACGCGCCCCGCAACCTGAAACCTTGCGACCGGCTTTCCGTCTATCCCACTGTGACTATTCTCGCCAACCTCCACACCCGCCACCGAACCACTCCATGACCTCCCACGTCGTCCAAGTCGAAGGGCT
>QIHU01000560.1 GCA_003231035.1 Acidobacteriota bacterium | reverse complement strand
GGAGATCTACCGGGTCACCGGCTGGGGGCCTGGGATCCAGTGGCAGCTGGACAAGAGGATCGCGGCAGCGGTGAAAGAGGCGGCACGAGAGACCGCGAAAGAGGGCGCGGTCCAAACAGCACAGTAGGCCGAACTCGCGGTTCGCCCCGCCGGCACGGTTGTGCCTCATTCGCCGGCTTGCTACGCTGCCCCTCTCCGCCAAAGCTGGCCGCTGCCTGGCGAGCCGCGACTGAGATCGAGGTGGTAGTCGATCCCCGGCCGGCGCTCGATTTCCGCCGACCACAGTGGCTCAGTTGAATGTAGGGCACGTTGGCCGCGCCAAGGCTGGTCTGGGCCGTCGCCGTCCCGCTCTGTGGACCGGCGAAGCAGCAGGTATCGCCACCATTAACGCACACGTTCTGCGCGTCGACATTGAAATCGATTGTACAAGTATGCGAGTGGGCTCGGTTCTCGCCATCGCTGAGCGGTTGACCACCGAACTCCTCGCCAGAGGTGGCTCCCGCCGGGGACCCAACCACGAACCTACCAGCGCTGTCAGCCACACGGTGCCAATCTTCATTGCAGTATTTCGCTCGGAGGAAGATCGTCATTCCGGCGGGAATTTCGCCGCCAACGCGTTCCCGCACGTACTCGGTCTTGCGGCAACCCAGGAGGCGCACCAAAGGTAGAGCCAGTAGCCGACCCGACCCGGCACCTAGCGTCACAGCCTGGTCGGAATCCGCGATACCCGCGCGATTGAACAATCCCAACGGCTTCAACCCCACCCGAGTGAGCGTGTGCTGATAGGAAAGGTTGTGGCTGTGAACTGAAGCGAAGCGGCCCGCCGCCTTCCAAGCCTGCCCCACCGATTTGCCAATCTCGCCAGGGTTCATCAGCGGCATGGCGAAGCGACCGTCACCTTGCTCTTCGGCGACCCACCCCTGTGGACATTGTCCATTCCCACGATTGAAGAAGGAGACGGTCGCAAACGGCAACAGATCCCAATCGGCAGGTTGGCCATCGAGCAATCTCTCGCAGGGGAGCAACTGGAGATAGGGAAGCTCGCCCGCGGAGTCATTGCATCGAAAGGGCCACTGGTAGGGCCCAACGGCGCCCACCGGGTTGCTACAGCCGTTAGCCCCTTGGAACCACTTGCTCTTGAGGGCGACGGCGAGCGCACCGCCGAAGAAAGACGGATGCACCGGGGCCGTGCCGGCCTTGATCAACTCCGTGCCGCTGGCTTCGCCCACCAGCTCTTTCTTCGTCGTGAACAGGAGCAGCCGGCCGCGGGCGTACTCCGCCTCTTTCCAGCCGGCCGGACAGCTCGTTGCTTCGAAGAAGGTCACCAACCCCGCGGGGGTTGCCTCCGCAGCGGTGGCCCTGCCGGCGCCGCCGAGCAGGTAGAACGCCATAGTGAGAGAGACCATCCATACGGCCACGCTGTTGTGCACCATCGGGTTCAAGACATTCATGACTCAAGCGGCGAAGGCGGCAATAGCGGCGGCGATGGTCAGGCCACTGCGCGCCAACCCGGACACCGCGCCGACCCCGAGAAGGATGAAGATCGCAATCGCGCCCCACGGAGGTTTGACCTTGACCAGTGGGATGAACACTCTGGCGATGTCCGAACAACCGGCGCAAAAGCCCGTGACCCCGGCCAGCACGCCAGCGACGCTACCGGCGGCGATCTGGAACCCGATACCCACCGCGGCTCCCGCCGCGAAGACAACACCGATCAGGGCGGTGATCACCGGACCGACCTTCGGGATGCCCTTGAGGGTCTTGGCACCCTTGGTAAAACTGGCCACGATCACGTTGAGCCCAAGGGGGGCGAATCTCGCCACCCACATCGCAAGACCGTACTTCTCCGCCGTCGATCGATCGTCCCAACTCTTATTGAGAATCGCGATGGGTGTTCCCAGGAAGATCATGACCACTCCGATAGTACAGGCTATGGCGCCGAGTTCCGGGACAGGCACTTCCGCCGCCGCGAGGGAGTCCGTGGCGGCTTCGAAATGAAAATACAGGAACGTGGCGCAGCCGGAGACGAGGCCCAAGACCAGGGTCAACGCCTTCGTGGTCTTGCGCTGGGCGAGAGTCATTTTTCGGCTCCGGGCCGGCCCTTCGATCATTCTCCTGAGGTCGCCGAACTTCGCGAAAATCGTTCGAATTGTCGCCACATGGCTACGCTCGAAGGGTCGTTTGACCGGCTTGCCGGGCCTGGCGATGGTGCTGATGACCTTATAGAGAATCGTCCCTGGAACCGA
This sequence comes from Acidobacteriota bacterium, assembly GCA_003231035.1. GTDB lineage: Bacteria > Acidobacteriota > Thermoanaerobaculia > Multivoradales > SZUA-115 > SZUA-115. The sequence continues at coordinate 3,015 of QIHU01000560.1, read as the reverse complement.
AACGATAAGCAGCGAGAGATCCAGCAGGGTCAAATCGCTACCGGTCACCTGCTTGTAGAGGGCCGAGACCACCGGGATAGAGATCTTCGCCTCGAACAGACGCATCAAAACCCCCAAGGCCGTGCCCAAGAACTTCAGCACCAGATTGATCAACGCATTGGCGACTCTGAGGGTCAGTTTCAGGGCACCGTGCAGCAAGTTAAGGAGCAGCCTAAGAGTCCCGTTCAGCAAATTCTCGGGTTTCTTGAAGATCTCACTGAGATCCTCCGTCAAACGCTTGGCTTGGACTTCGAGGCCATTGTCCCGGTAGATCTTCTGCAACTCTCCCATCGCCGTGCCGAGCCTCTTTTGCTCCCTGGCGGATAGCTTCACGGCACGCCAGCTCGTCTGCGAACCTTCCAGCGCGTTGATGGCGAACTGCCCGGCGAACCCGCTGCGCACCGAGTGGCCCGGCACCACCTTGCCGTAGGGGTTGTCCCCTACTCCATGGCCACCGCCGTTCTGGCGAGCGATCTCCGTCAGCTTGCGGTCACCGAGCGCCGCGCGCGTCTGCTCGAAACTCGCATCAAGATTGCGTTCCGCCTGCTGAAACTTGCCGGTCAAGTACTCGGGTATACCGTGGGTAAGAGACTTCTGGAGGCTCGCCATAAAGCTGGTGAAACCTGCCTTGAGGACATCCTTGGTGATCACGATGTCGTCGAAACTGAGCAACGCCTCGAACATCTCAAGCATGGCCGCGGCGGCGTCCTTGATCTTCTTCGCCAACCGCGCCAACGCCTCGTACAAGCCGTTGAGGAACTCGGCCGCCTGCGCCGCGGCGTTGAGCAAGAAAGTCTGAATCCCGCGAGCGGTTTCGATGACCAGCTCGATCGCCCTTCTTGTTACTTTGAGGATCGCCTTGAAGATCTTTCCGGCCCCGCTAATGATCCAACGGAACAGATCGCCAAAGGCACGGCCAATGCCCTTGGGCGCCTCCGTGAAGATCCGGTCAAACTGCCGCGAAGTCACCTCACGCGCCCGCAAGCCGCCACCCCCGAAGTCGAACTCCCAGGCTCTCTCGGCAAATGGAGCTTTGGCGAGCACCGCCACTTCTGGATCCTGGTGGGCGAATCTGAAAACCATGCTCTTGGCCGCTTGCTGACTCGCCGCCGCCACCAGGTTCGCCTGGGCAGGATCGAAGTTGTTGGGTAGAAAGCCCTTCGCTTTCAGCCGTTCGGCGGTCATCGGGTGCTGACGATCCAGGTTGGCCATGCGCTTGTAGAAGGCGAGATCCGGGGCATACTGGCGCTGGAAATGCCCCCTACCCCTGGGCGTTACACGGGCGGTAATGACGGGTGCGGTGAGGCCGAGTGACCGGCCTTCGGCCCCGCCTATTTGTCTACGACAGGGGACGCGCAGGGAAATCCGTCCGTTCGAGTTGCTGCGAAAGGCGACCGGCTCGAGAGGCTTGGGGCCGACGCGGTACGACAGACCGTTGACATAGATCGAGGTCACTCGATCAGCGCTCACATGGATCACCGCGTCGGCGACCGGCAGGCCATTGTCGTCCAGCGCCGTCAGATCGAGGTTGTGAGTGGTACACCGCTGGAGCGGGTCGGTGGATCTCTTCGGCGACTCGAGGACGGTGCGCTGCCAAACATCGGTTTCACTCAGAAATGGTTGGTGAGCGTGCAGGACGCGCCGCCCCATGTCAACGCCGAATAACTCAGCACCCCTCGCCCGCGATACCGGCGCCGCGATCGCGGAGTAGGGGTCGCCGATCTCACTCCATGGGTCGTAGTCGATGGCGACCTTCTTGCGCCCCCTCTGCTGCCGCAGGATCCATAGCCGGCGGTCCGCCTTACCCAGCACAAATATCGAATAAAGACCCGCCGAGTCGACGCTGAGCGCGACCGAGCCAATACCATTTTCAGGCGTTCCGGAGCGGCCGCTCAAGAGCTTGACCGTCGGTGTTCCCCTCGCTGGAATGACCACATGGTCAAGGTGCCGCTGGCTGGACAGCACGAGGAAATCGAGCCCTCGGTGGCGCTTCGGGAAAGTGATGAGCTGGTCGAGCTTCAGATCACCGTGCCGCAGATCGATCCACAGCCAGTTCCCGACCCAAACCAGCCTCCGGCGCCCTCGGCTGAGCTGGATCGAACCCGCCCGATAGTGGATGTTCGGCCCCTCGATCCGCACCACGGTCAACTCCTGGTCCCCCATACCTGCCGCCAGTCGGTAGGCGTCATAACCGGTCGCGTCCTCCAGATGAACGACACCCCATTGACCGCGCGAGTTCTGGGTGACGATGAAGAACGCTTCGGGCGAGTAATGACGGGAGAGCCCATAGATATACGGTTTGCCGTCGCCGTCCAGATGGATATCGAGTTGGCGCACCTTCAACAGTACATTCCGCAAGTCGCGGGAGAGTTCCATCCTCGACCACTGGCCGTCCCGGTCGCGGATCATTGGCACTACCCGAGAGATCGCCCCCCGCTCGCGATGGGTATCGGCCGCGATGACGCTCTTAGCCGGTGCGTAGTGCATGAACGCGTACAGAATCCCGTTCTGGTAGAAGCCGCGCAGAGCCGTCACCGGGCCTCGGCCGCCCGGCACCGCGATGCGATAGTGCTTCCAGCCGGACTGAGACTCCTTGTCAGGCACGAAGTGAATGGCCTGGCCCTGGTCGTTGACAGTCAAGAGCTCCGCCGGACGATCTGCCTGGCCAAGGTCCTGCACCACGATGAAGCGCTCGGATAGCTCTTGCGCCAAAGGAGGTACCCGGGTCTCCAGGTAGTCCTCCATGGAGTCGGTCGCGGCTTCGAGTTTGACCGCCTGACGCTCGGTGTCGAGAGTTGAAATCGCGGCGACGGCTCGGCTCATGGTTGTCTCCTTGCGGACTGCTTCCTCGCGGGAGTCCTTCGCATGGCCCCTGCGCGGAGCCGTTTCCCGACTTCCGGCATGCTCCCCTATTTCGCGCTCGCGGTCGGCGCGATCCCAAGGAGCCAAGTTTTCTTGTCCAGTGAACTGAACAGG